>JAYVUE010000152.1:0-5337 GCA_043788195.1 Chitinophagaceae bacterium | reverse complement strand
AAAATAAAACGAAGCCATATGAGTATCAAATTACGACTCACATTAATGAGTTTTTTGCAATTTTTTGTATGGGGTGCCTGGCTTATCACCGTTGCCAATTATTGGTTTGGTACCAAACAATGGAGTGGAGAAAGATTTGGAGATGTATTCGCCACTTTAGGGTATTCGTCTATTATAATGCCTGCTTTAACCGGCATTATTGCCGATAAGTGGTTAAATGCTGAAAAACTTTACGGTATTTTACACATTTTAGGAGGGCTATTTTTAGCTTGTGTACCTATGGCAGGAAGCCCAATTGCATTTTTTGGGATAATATTTGGAGCGATGCTTTGTTACATGCCAACCATTTCTTTATCCAACTCAATTGCTTATACTATTCTAAAAAATAATAATTATGATGTTGTAAAAGTTTTTCCTCCAATACGGGTTTGGGGAACAATAGGTTTTATTGCCGCTATGTGGCTTACCAATCTTTCAGGAAATAAAGCATCTGGCAATATGTTTTATATTTCGGCATTTGCTGCAATTATATTAGGTGTTTATTCTTTTACCTTACCCAAGTGTCCCCCACAAAAATTAATTTCAGAAAATGCTACCTGGGTACAAAAATTAGGATTGGATGCATTTAAGTTATTTAAGAATCCTAAAATTGCCATGTTTTTTGTTTTCTCCATGTTTTTAGGTGCTGCATTGCAATTGACAAATATGTATGGAGATGTTTATCTATCCGAATTTGCTAAAGTGCCTGCATATGCAGAATCAGTTGTGGTTAAATATTCTACCATAATAATGTCTATCTCTCAAATATCTGAAACCTTGTTTATTTTGGCCATACCTTTTTTTCTAAAACGATTTGGAATTAAGCAGGTGATGTTTATTTCAATGATGGCATGGTTTTTAAGATTTGGATTATTTTCATACGGAAATCCACAAGACGGATTATGGATGATCGTTTTGTCCTGCATTGTTTATGGAATGGCATTTGATTTTTTTAATATATCCGGTTCTTTATTTATCGAAACAACTACGGATTCCAAAATCCGTTCAAGTGCACAAGGTTTATTTATGATGATAACAAATGGCTTTGGCGCTGTACTGGGTAGTAAGATCAGTGGCTGGATGATACAAAATTATTACACTAATGCAGGTGGTGATAGAAATTGGCAAGGTATCTGGCTTGTTTTTGCAATTTATGCTCTTGTAGTAGGCATTTTATTCCTGATTTTCTTTAAACATAAACACGATCCTAATGCAGTAAAAGATGTGCAGCACTAATATTCAACTCAACTATTAGCTGCATAAAAGTCTGAGAGATCAAATCCCAGATTAAAAAAATCCTCCAGTTTAAAACGGGAGGATTTTTTTAATCAGCGTAATCAGTGCAATCATTTCTAACTAGCGATTTTATTTATGCTGTTCGATCTTCTTTACAAAATTAGACTTTGGTTGTGCCCCTACTAATTTATCTACCACCTGCCCACCTTTTACAAATAAAATTGCCGGGATACTGGTAATACCATAATTCATAGAAATTTGTGGATTATGATCAACATTTACTTTTCCAACATTTACTTTTCCATCATATTCTTTTGACAATTCCTCAATAACAGGACCAATTGCACGGCAAGGTCCGCACCATTCTGCCCAAAAATCAATAACGGATAGTTTATCAGACTCTAATACGTTTGTTTTAAAATTTGCATCTGTGAATTCGAGTGCCATAATTATTATTTTAGGTAATGAAGGGCAAATTTACATCCAAAGTTCTAATAGTGTTGTTATGACATATTCACAATATGTGCTTAATTAATTATTGGCATAAATGAAGACATTGTGGCTGATTTTGGTTATGATTTTTTTTATTTAACTATTGCATTTGCTGATTTTGATCTATACCTTTAATACCTAAAAATTTAAACTATGTATTTAATAAGAGAAGTTTTTCAGGCGAAACCCGGCAGGGCTAAAGATCTTGTAAAGATGTTTAAGCAGGCGGCTCCTCATTTTGAAAAAATAGGAGGAGGAAAGAATATTAAAGTAATGACCGATATTGTTAGTACCTACTGGACGGTTGTTCTGGAATCAGAAACCGATGATATCGGTGGATTTTTTGCCAATATGCGTTCTGCAACGATGAGCGATGAACTCAAGGAAATCATGAAAGGCTATATGGATTGTGTGGAAGGAGGGAAGCGAGAGATATTTATGATAGAGTGAACAGGTGTTAGATGTTAGCTGTGCGATGTACGCCAACCTGTTGATCGTAAAGCGGGCGTAAAACGTACAGCTAACATCTAACAACTAAAACCGTAGATATTTATGCGGTAACTACACTAACTTCAATGTCCGGGTTCTCATTTAAAAAAACGGCCATTTCGTCGTTCATGGTAAAGCCATTCTCCAGGCTGTACATGCCGATCTTATAATTATTTCGGTTATCAGCAATATTGAATTTTATCGATGATTTACCAGGGTTGGCCTTAATATTCTTTTCAATAAAACTAACAAAATCATTATCAACAAATTGGGGTTGAATATCAATCACTACCTGTTTTGTAAGCAATGTTTTGACTGTATCCAGTAAATGAATTTTTGCCAGCCTGAATTCATACTGTTCGCTATTATAACGTGGACGGAATCCACCTTCTACTAAAACGATCATTCCTTTGTCGAGGTAATTGGTATATCGCACATAATCTTCACTCCACAACATAAATTCACTTTTACCACTGTAATCTTCGATAGTTAATATTCCAAAATTTTTCCCTGTCTTGGTAAGCCGGTGCTGTGCATCAATAACTAAACCGGCTACCCGAAATTGTTTGGCAGGATTTGGGTGAATATTAACAGCAGCTTTAAATTCAATATAATCAGCCAGAGGGGTAATATTATAATGCTTCATTTCAAATTTATAGTTATCCAGGGGATGCCCGCTCATGTACATGCCAGTTACTTCTTTTTCATAATCCAACTGTACAGCCAAAGGCCAGGGTTCGCATATTGATAATTTAGGCGGAACGATATCGGGCATTTGAAGGTTGCCAAACAAAGTATTGCTGGCATTGGCAGTTTGTGCCTGAAAAATACTACCAAATTTCAGGATCTTTTCCAGGCCCTGCGAATCGCCCGGCGCATTGTAAAAATATTGAGCCCTCGTAATATCTTTGAAACAATCAAATGCACCTGAATAAACCAGGCTCTCCAATGATTTTTTGTTGACAGCCCGTTGATTAACCCGTTTTGCCAGATCATAAACAGAAGTATAATGTCCGTGTTTATTTCTTTCTTCAATGATATTTTCAATGGCATTTTCACCAACACCTTTTAAACCACTGAAACCAAAACGGATCTCACCCTTTTTATTTACAGCAAAACCGTTTTGTGATTCATTGATATCAGGACCTAAAACTTTTAACCCCATTCGTTTGCACTCTTCCATAAAAAAAGTGATCTTATCAATACTGCCGGAATGGTTCAAAACTGCTGCCATATATTCACTGGGATAATGTGCTTTTAAATAGGCAGTCTGATAAGCAACAAATGCATAACAGGTAGAATGTGATTTATTAAAAGCATATTGAGCAAAAGCTTCCCAATCGGTCCATACTTTCTCCAGTTTATCTGATGAATGGCCTTTTGCCGTGGCACCTTCTACAAACTGCACCTTCATCTTATCAAGAATATACTTTTGTTTTTTACCCATTGCCTTGCGCAATACATCTGCATCACCTTTGCTGAAACCGGCTAATTTTTGTGAGAGTAACATTACCTGTTCCTGGTAAACAGTGATACCATAAGTTTCTTTTAAAAACTCTTCCATATCCTGCAAATCATAGGATACCTGCTTTTTGCCATGCTTACGATCAATGTATTCAGGAATATAACTCATTGGGCCCGGCCGGTACAGGGCGTTCATAGCAATAAGATCATCAAATTTATCAGGTTTCAGTTCACGTAAATATTTTTGCATACCCGGACTTTCAAATTGAAAAGTTCCATTGGTATCTCCATGTTGATAGAGGGCATAAGTTTTTTCATCATCAAGTGGGATATTGTCTATTTCAATATTTACTCCATGGTTTTCTTTGATCAGGTGCAATGCTGTTTTTAAAATGCTAAGTGTTTTTAATCCAAGGAAGTCCATTTTTATAACACCGGCTTCTTCAATAGTACCACCTTCAATTTGAGTAAGCCATAGTTCAGATTCTTTTGAAGTGGCAACAGGTAACAGATCGGTCAGATCTTGCGGAGCAATGATAATAGCAGAAGCATGAATACCTGTATTTCGAACAGAGCCTTCCAGTATTTCAGCTTCATGTAATATTTTACTCTGCAGGTCATTGCCTTTGTAGATCTCCCTGAGTTTTTTTACGTTTTCAATATCATCTGCCTGCAATTGTTCTTTGTCTTCTAAAGAAATTATGTTGTCTTTTATTTCTTTATTACTGAAAGGAGCATGTAATAAACGTTTTAAATTTATACCCGGCCTTTCCGGAACCAACTTCGATAATGCCCTGCTTTCTGCCAATGGCAGATCCATTACCCTGGCCACATCTGCAATACTTGATTTGGCTGCCATTGTACCATACGTAATGATCTGCGCTACCTGGTTCTTACCATATTTATGTACCACATAATCAATTACTTTTTGTCTTCCTTCATCATCAAAATCTGTATCTATATCGGGCATTGACTTACGTTCTGGATTTAAGAACCGCTCAAAAAGCAAATTGTATTTTATTGGATCAATATTAGTAATGCCAATACAATAGGCAACTGCACTGCCTGCTGCGGAGCCCCGGCCCGGGCCAATGAATACACCCATATCCCTGCCAGCCCGTATAAAATCGCTGACAATTAAAAAATAACCTGCAAAGCCCATTTTTTTGATGATACCCAGTTCAAACTTTAGCCGTTCTTCACTTTCAACAGAAAGTATTTTATAGCGTTCTTTAGCACCAGCCCAGGTAAGGCTTTCAAGATACTCATCCTGTGAATTAAATCCGGGTGGTACAACAAAGTGTGGCAACAGGATCTCTCTTTTCAGATCCAGTAATTCAACCTTACCAACTATTTCATTTGTATTATCAATGGCTTCAGGCAGATCTTCAAAAACCTTGGCCATTTCGGCGCCTGTTTTTAAGTAAAACTGGTCATTAGGAAAAGCAAAGCGCTTGTTTTTTATCATCACATCATCATCTGTAAACTCACGCAGGGCAGGGGTACTCTGTTTTTCGCCGGTATTGATGCAAAGCAAAATATCGTGTGCATTAAAATCTTTTTGATCAACATAATGAGAATCATTGCTGGCAATTACTTTTACATTATACTTTTTTG
>JAYVUE010000151.1:0-5963 GCA_043788195.1 Chitinophagaceae bacterium | reverse complement strand
TTGGGATTTCCTAAATTTCCCTGGAGTAGTTCAATTAGATGATTTTCCATTCTTTGGAAAAACATACAGGCATCTATACCCTAATTTTCAGGCACCATTGACCAAGCCTTTCACTATTCGTTTCCGGGCTTATTCAGGAGGGGTTTGTTTGAATGATAAAACATCAATAATAACTGTTAATGCGGCGCCGTTGGTGCAATTCAACAATATGCCTAATACCTGTTTATTGGTACCGCCGTTCCAGATCACACAAGCTTCAGAAATAGGAGGGGTGCCTGGTACGGGAGTCTTCTCAGGTCCGGGTGTTAGCCCAACAGGTATTTTTTCACCGGCAATTGCGGGCATAGGTACACATATTATTAAGTATACATTTACATCTACAGCTGCCGGTTGTGTTGATACCTTAAGCAAACCTATTACGGTATTAGACACTGCACATGCTAACTTCTCTTTTGTATCTCCTATTTGTGAAAATACTCCGGCTTCATTTACAGACCTATCAACAGTACCAGGTGGAGTAACATTAAATAATACTGTTTGGGATTTTGGGGATCTGACTCCGCTTGAAAACCATGCACCGGGTTCAACCTTTACGCATGTTTTTACTGCACCAGGTACCTATGTGGTTACTATGTATAATGTGTCAACAGCGGGATGTAACAGTACCGTTTTTACGCAATCGGTTACAGTTGATCCTAATCATTCTATTACTTTAACTACAGGAAATAATAATCAGAACGTTTGTATCAATACACCTATCGTCCCAATTGTTTATACTTTGGGTGGCGGGGCTACTAATGCAACAGTAACAGGTTTGCCTACGGGAGTAAACTTTGCAGTTGTTGGAAATACCTTAACCATCAGTGGTACGCCAACTACTATGTTAGGTACTCCTTTCAATTTTACCATACAAACAACCGGTAATACCTGTTTAGTTGCTAATGCTTCGGGAAGTATTATAGTAAGTGGTGATCATACAATTGCCCTTAGTTCACCTGCTAATACAGATGCACAATCAGTTTGTGTTAATTCCTCAATTGATCCTATTATTTATACTTTAGGAGGTGGTGCATCCGGTGCGATTGTAACAGGTTTACCAACAGGCGTAACTTATACCGTAATTGGAACAACAATAACTATTAGCGGAACGCCTTCGGTAACATTGGGAGGCCCTGTTTTCAACTATAGTATTTTAACAACAGGCAACAGTTGTTTAACTGCATCTGCAATAGGAAAGATAACTGTAAATCCATACCCGGTACCCACCTTTACTATAGATAAAACAAGTTATTGTATACCTAATGCGATTGTAAAATTCACTAATAATTCTACTATTGAGGATGGAAGCCCGATGACTTATTTATGGAATTTTGGCGAACCTGCAAGTGGAGTAAACAACCAAAGTGTATCCACAAATCCAAGTCATTGGTATTCAGGTACAGGTCCTTTTAGCGTAAAGCTTACTGCAACAAGTACTGCTGTACTTTCAAATGGTACCATTGGGTGTATATCTGTTTATACAGATATAATCAATACTATTCATCCTCAGCCTAAAGCCGATTTCACCCAGGATAAACCAAGCGTTTGTATTGGTGATGATGTAACCTTTACTGATAATACCAATTATTCAGATGGAAGTACTCCTAATGAATGGAACTGGGTAATGGGAGATGGTGGAATCAGAGGTACACGTACAGTTACATACAGGTATAATGATACTATCACCTTCAACGTTACTTTATATACAGTCAATAATTTTGGATGTAATAGTGATACTGTTATCAAACAATTCACTGTATATCCTTATCCAAAAGTTAATGCAGGTCCTGACAGATTCATATTGGAAGGCGGCTCAATTGTTTTAGAACCTATTGTATCTGGTAATGACTTGAAATACTTATGGACAACAGTTTTACCTACCATTAACGGTAATACATATATGGTGGATAACACTGTTGCAAAACCAAGAATATTCAAACCTTTAACAGACGTTACTTATAAGTTAACAGTTACTGCACGGGGTGGTTGCGCATTAAGTGACCTTGTGTTTGTGAAGTTGCTTAAGTTTCCTACTATCCCTAATACATTTACACCAAATAATGACGGCATTAATGATACATGGAGGATAGATTACCTGAATACTTATCCTGATAACAGGGTACAGGTATTTACCCGCAATGGCCAGGTAGTTTTTGAATCAAGGGGCTACAATACGCCATGGGACGGAACAATGAAGGGAAAATCATTGCCTTTTGATACTTACTATTATATTATTGAACCAGGCAGTGGAAGAGATCCGATAACCGGGTATGTAACGATCATTAAATAAAATTTGATATCGAATTCAGTTAATGGTTAATTGTTAAAAAATCAGGTTTTTATAAAACTGAAAACAATTAACCATTAACTTTAGAAAGTGATAAATGCTGAAATCATGAAGAAATTTTTTGGAATATTTATAGCCTGTTGTTTTATTAGTTTGACTTCATTTTCACAGGCTAAACCTTTTTATACACAGTATATACTTAACAATTACATACTTAATCCTGCATTAACAGGGATTGAAAATTATGTTGATGCAAAACTAAGTTACCGTAATCAATGGGCAGGTATTGAAGGTCATCCTGTAACTTCTTACTTAAGTGTTCACGGGCCCTTAAATAAAAAAGATCAGCGTACCAATGCTACTTCTTTTCAAGTGCCCGGCGAAAATCCAAGAGGGCCAAAATATTGGGATGAATATGCTATTTCACCGGCACATCATGGCATGGGCTTGCAGGTCATTAATGACAAAGCAGGTTATATTAACAGGTGGTCTATTGCGCTATCATATGCCTATCATAAGCCTTTAGGTCCTAAAACAGCGCTAGCCGCAGGGATAAATTTAGGTATGTCAAGTGTGAAGTTGGATCAATCAAAAATTGTATGGGGAAATCTTGATCCCAACGATCCTGCGATTGGTTATAGCAGCGGTGAACTTAGTAAAATTAAACCGGAGATTGGTGCAGGATTATGGTTATATTCTTCTAGGTATTTTCTGGGAGTATCTGTATTAAATATTATTCCCGGGAAAGCCAGTTTTGTTAAAAATTCCAAATACGGTACTTATTTTACACCGAATTATTTTTTAACTGCCGGTTATCGTTTTCAATTAACCAACCAGATTTCGGCATTACCTTCAGTAATGGTGCAATACTGGAAACCACAGTTATTAGGTGCTCATGTTAATATTAAATTACAATACGAAGATTTCCTTTGGATAGGAGCCAGTTATCGATATTCAAATTTACTTTCTGGTTATTCAGGAATGATCGGTTTAAATGTCTTCAATAAATTTAATATCAGTTATGCTTACGAAGTTGCTACCAATACAAGGCTGCAAACCTATACAAAGGGTACACATGAAGTAGTTGTTGGCTTTCTGTTTGGCAATAAATACGGGGATTCTTGTCCGCGTAATCTTTGGTAATACTTTTCTTTCAGGTCTTTGTCAGCTTTCATTTAAACGTAATAGAATTATTGGCAGAACCCAGGGAAAATAAATGTAATCAAATGGAAAATGAATTGCTGAAAACTTAAAAAATTAATTTATTTTATCTTATAGTAGAAATCTATTGAAGTAGTAATTTCCTTTTTCCTGTACTGTCTGTTTTCTTTCCAATAGAATCATTAGCCATTTCCTTTGCAGTGGCCATCCATACGGGGATAATGCGCCATTGGCCATTATCAAAGACAAGCCTATACACTTTTACAGATGACCCTAATGAGCCAGATGATTCTTCTTTGATGATGATCTGCCTTTCTGCATTATTTTCCCTGATCGTTACAGGAATAGCAAATTCTCTTTCAGTTTCATTGGCAATTTGCTCTGCTTTTCTTTCCAATGATTTGATATAAGGCCGTATTTTTTTGAATTGCTTTTCAATATAGGGTATTTGGGTTTCAATTTTTGCAGTTAATTTTTCTGCAACTAAGGTATTTATTCCCTTTAAAATATTGGTACTAAAAACAAGATCATTTTTTTCTGTATTTTCTTCAGACAGCGCAACCTGTATATTATTAACTGTTGCTGCCCGGGGATTAATCTTGTGTGAATCAAACAACACTGTGGAAAAGAACAGTAACAGCAAACATAAACTGATCAATGGTGTTATCATACCGAATCTTCTTTTTTTTCCGAAATCTTTTTTTTCCGAAAAAAAACGGATGCGGTGTAATAATTGAGATCTGTTTTCAACTGCAGCCAACTGGAAATGGGGAACCCGTTTTTTTATATGTTCTGCTTTTAATAAAGTTTCTGCATAAACTGCGGCAGGATATTCAAATGCCATTACACTGATATCACAATATTTTTCTCTTTCCAGTCTTATGTTCTTACAGATCAGCCTGACAAAAGGATTAAAGAAAAACAAGGTTTCGGCTACCAGTAAGAACCAGTTTAGCAGGTAATCATTTGTTTTAATATGCGTCAGTTCATGCAGGATAAGGGTTTCGGCCTGCTGTACACTGATATTATTCATTAAAGCCAGTGGCAATAATATCACAGGCTTCAGGTAACCAAAGGTAACAGGGGTGTTAATGGTACTGCTAAACCAGAGTTTCACTTTTCTTTTGATGCCAAAAAGATGTGCATTTGATGCGGTAAACATTTTAAGGTCAATACCAGGTTTAAATAAACCCTTATTATAATGTTGCTTAAATGAATACCAGGTGTAAATAGCTTTAAAGATCTTATAAGTAATGATCAACAGGTAGGCATTAAATATCCACCTTGTTACGAGGTAAGTATTTTCTTCGGGTATCAGGAAACCGGCAACAGTGCCCAGGATACTTTCATCAACATTATGTTTCGGATAGAATAAGTAAATAAAGAAACAAAGAAAAAAAGCCGAGAGTTGAGTTGCCAATGCCAGGAATAAAAAATTTCTTTTATCTAATGGATAATTTTTGCGGTAAAATAGTTTTTCAAATACAAGGAACAACAACCAGATCAATGCAGCCTGCCAGAGACTATGCAGTAACGCCATGCAGAAACTGTAGGATAACTGTGTCAATGTTGGTTTATTGTTGGTTGTTAAAGCTGATTCTATTTATTATTCTTTTTAAGTTCAGTGATAAACGATTGAATTTTCTCCAATTCTTCTTTACTTGCCGAATGACCGCCCAATGCTTGTAATACGAGGTCAGCAGGAGAACCCGCAAATAAAGTATCGATCATTTTATTTAAGAACTGGCTTTGCGTTTTTTCGCGGGTTACTACAGGCTGGTAAATATGCGTTTTATTACTATCATCCCTGCTGACCAGTCCTTTTTCAAACATGATCTGCATCAGTTTGAGGGTAGTGGTATACCCGCTGTCTTTTGATTTAGATAATTCTTCGTGAACCGTACGAACAGTTGCGGAATGATTATTCCAGAGCACCTGAAGAATCTCCAATTCACTTTCGGTAGGCCTTTTATGTTTGTTGATTGTCATATTACGATTGATTTCGTAAGCAATATACGATTATACTCGTAATTACCAAATCCGTTCATGTAATTTTTTTGAAAAATTTAAGAAAGGGGAGAAATGTTGAAGGCTGAAGGTTGTCCTTCAACTCCCCTCAGGATGATGTTGAAGGTAGTGTACCCGGTTACTTTCAATTGATAATAGAACCTAAGTTTTAATAGTACTAAACCACTTCTTCATTATTTAATAAACGCATACATTTTCTTATTGTTTAATAAATTAATTAACTTTCATAATGCATCTCAACATTACTTCATGAAATATATCCTGTTTTTGTCAGTACTTATTTTTATTTCCAATTGTGCATTAGCTCAGACATGGAAAGAGCTTGATAGCAAGGTTGAGAAATTATATAGAGAAGGAGAATATGAAAAAGCAGTTCCTATCGCAAAAGAAGCAATCGAAGTTGCTAAAAAATATTTTGGTGTAACAAATTCTAACTATGCATCTAGTC
>JAYVUE010000150.1:0-16651 GCA_043788195.1 Chitinophagaceae bacterium | reverse complement strand
GCGGTTACACTAAATGTAGCGTTATTGCCAGCACAAACTGTTAAGTTGGAAGGCTGACCGCTTATGGCAGGGGCTGCATTAACGGTTAAGATGCATGCTACAGAATTTAACGGACTACATGAACTATTGATCACACAACGGTATTGATAATTATTCATACCGGCTGCAGTTGGTGAGATATTTAATGTTGTTGTATTTACACCCAAATAAGGAGCCACGTTAGTAAGGTTACTCCATGAGCCACCTCCATCAGTACTCAACTGCCATTGATAAGTTAATGAAGAACCTGTTGCACTAACACTGAATGATGTAGCCGCAGGCGCACAAACAGTACTGTTTACCGGCTGGGTGTTAATGATTGTTGCTGCATTAACAGTTAATAATCCGCAGTTAGACGTAGCTGTTAGCGGGGCACAGTTACCGGTAACTACGCAACGGTATCCATAATTGTTCATACCGGCTATTGCACCTGTAATAGTTAAGGTTGCTGTTGTAGCCCCGGTATAAACGCCACCATTACTTACATTATTCCATGGCCCTGCACAACCAGCTGTACTCACCTGCCACTGGTAACTCAGCGGTGCAGTACCACCCGCAACGATTGTGAAACTGCTGTTGTTACCTGCACAAATTGTGCTGTTTGAAGGCTGGCTGGTAACTGAGGCTGGGGTACAACCAGCAGCTGGTATTGTGGCCGACCATATACCACGGCCATGAGTACCCGCAGCAATAGTACGGTCAGAAGCACGATACTTTATCATGTCGGTTCTTACATTAGGGAATGATGTGCTGGGTGCCCAAACAGTTGAGGCTCCATTCAACAGGTCAGTTTCCCATACGCCTGTTTCAGTGGCAATAAATGCTTTTGTATTCACATCAGGATGAAATAATGCCCATCTCACAGGCATATCAGGTAAATTACCATCAACGGCTGTCCAGTTTGTTCCGCCATTTGCAGATACCCAAACATTCTGTACACCATAGTTTGTAAACGTTGCCATCAGGTTCTGGTCATTAGATCCTGTAACTATACAGTTAACATAACCTGCAGGCATACCCGAACCTGTATTAATAATTGTACCTGTAAGAGATGTTCCGGTATTTGCATTATCTACCTGAATTATGCCACCGGTTCCGGTACCAAAGTAAACCCTGTTAGCCGTATAAGGGGATACGTGAACAGCCGAAACATTTCCACCGCTGAATGCAGAGGCAGTAACAACATCAGTTGATGCACCTGTTTGCGGATCATTCCATCTGAGGAAAGTGCCTGCATTGTTACACGCATAAATCTTTTTGTTGTTATTATCATAATCCCAGGGATTAACAAATCTTCCGGTACTTTGATTATTAACAGGGGTTGACCATGAAGCACCATCATTTACACTTCTTCTGTAAACGTTATACACATACGAGCCAAACTGGTATTGAGGCTGAAGCTGATCTATAGCAGCATAACAACCGTCTCCTCCAACACATTCTATTGAACTATCCAGGCCCGGATGATCCATCCTGTGCATGCCATTATCCTGTGCACCGGCAAGAAAATAATTGGTACGGGTGGGGTGAATAGCAATAGAATAAAATTGTTTTAAACGTAACCCTTTATTTCTATCCCTGATGGTTGTGCCCCCATCTGTTGAAAAATGTACGCCGCCATCACAGGTAAACATCAGTTTGTTACCTCCATCCCACCATTGAATATTATGCTGGTCAGCGTGAACATATTGTCCAGAATTTGCAGCCCATGTAGAAATTTTAGTCCAGCTACCACCCCCATCTGTTGTTTTCCAACAATCTAATCCACCACAGATAAATTCATTTGTATTAGACGGATTTATGGCAGCCGATAATGAATACCACCCCTGTCCGTTTGCCCAGTTACCGCCATTTGGTTGTGAAGTAGTTGCTACCCAGTTGTCACCACCATCTGTTGTTTTATAAATGGTGGGTACATTATTTGTTGCATTGTTAACCGGGCAGGCATACAAAACATTTCCCATGATAGCCATTTCGCATCTTTCATTATATGATGGAAAAGCTGTTGTTGGAGCATTCCATCCGGCACCAGAAGTTACAGTTGAAGGGATATCTGTATAACGGTAAGTTTGAGTTGTGCCAATACCGGTTGCCATATGTAATCTTCCGGCTACTGATGTTGAACTTATTTCAATATCGCAAATACTTGCATTTACTCCGGTTGGTGTAATATCCGTCCATGTGGTTCCGCCATCATTTGAACGACGCAAACCCGTATTACGTGTTGCCAGATAAACATTGCCCAGGTAATCACATAAAATTCTTGAACATAAAGTAAAACCGCTGGTATTTGACAGGAAATTCCATGTAACTCCGGCATCAGTACTTTTATATACACCTATACCTCTTACACCATCAGCATTCCGGAAGGATTCGCCAGTGCAGAAATACATGTTATTTTGAAAACCGGGCCTTGGGTCCTGGCAAATAGCTGAAACAGCCAGGTTAGCTAAAAAGTCATTTATTAAAATCCATGTAGCAGGAAATGCAGTAATATCAGTTGTTTTCCATAGGCCACCGTCAACACCACCTACCCAAACTGTTTTATGAGTTGCATCCAGTGAATCAATCATTGCAGCTCTTATTCTTCCTGCTGTTTGGTCATTATTTGGACGTGGATTTCCCCCTACCGTAAAGTCTCCATTGGGACCCCTTTCAATCCATGAAAGATTACTTACAATATTTGAACCGGAATTTTTGAGAAATTCTGTTTGCTCCATTGCATACCTTAGCTTTTCCCATGGTACTTTACCAGTAGTCAGATCATGTGTTCGCTCTATTTCAAATTCAATGGCTTTATCTGGGCCATCATACATGTCATTTTCTTCAGTTTCAACTGTAGCGATCTTTTGCAGGCATCCATTTAAAATAAATAGGCTTGTTGCAACAAAAATGATAACAAGCAAAGAGTTTCTGTAAATAAGTCTCATAAATTTATGATTGAATTTTGGCGATAAAAATATTGAAATTTAAAATCTAAATGATAAATAAAAAAATAATTTATACAATGATTTTCCACGTTAATGTTCAACCGTTTATTTTTTTATTAAGAGAAGCGTACTAACTGCTCAACATTTTTTAAAATAAATGAAAATAGCAATACGTTAATCACTATTTAGATAAATGGTTGAACATTAGGCTGTACTTTTAGAATTTCGGACAAGGGATTCCTTTTGTTTCTGCAGGTTTTTTGATAAAGATCAATGAAAATTCGGAACCTCCACGTGAAGCAGTTGCTGCTTTTAAATTAGAGATATTGACATCATAACTGGCGCCAATCCTTAATCCGCTGAATTCAATCCCTACATACGGAACTATTGCATCATTAAAGCGGTACCAACAACCTAAATAAATACTGCTGGGGTTAGCAGGGTTTTGGTTAAAATTAGCCGATAAAGCAGCACCAACTGTTATTTCACTGGCTTTGTTTTGCGTTTGATAAATTACAGAGCTATGAATTGATATAATATCTGAAACAGGAAGTGAGCCACCTCCATGTACTGTTATACGACCGCTTAAATGCCAGTTTTTATCTTTAAAGCTAACTTTGGGCCGTGTTATATGATACATTGATGCTCCCAGGTAAAAGTTATTTTCGCCATTGGTAGAACCCGAAAATAATAAACCCGCATTGAAATCAAAATATTTCTGACTATTGCCATTTGAAAATACTTCTGAAGTTGAACCAGTAAAACCATTTTGTGTTAACTGGTCTTCAAAAGTCAATTTTGGAAAATCAATACTAAGACTGGAATAAGTTGCCTGAAATCCGGCACCAATAGTTGTTGTTCCATTTTCATTAAGTGCTTTATGATAGGACAAGGATACCGACCCATAATTTAATTTGAGGATGCTGTTTGCACTGGCATCAGTTAAGCCCGAGATACCAACACCAAACACATCATTTTGAGGTATTCTTTTTCTAAGGATCGGAAAATCTATTGAGGCACTTGTGGTTACATAAGCTTTTGGAATTGAAGGCCATTGATCTCTATGATTTGCTGCTATACGCCATGAGCCATCAAACTTGCCGGTAAAGGCAGGATTTAATGTAAGTGGCGATGCAAAAAATTGCGAAAAATGCGGATCCTGCGCTTTAACCATCAGGGTAAGCAATAGAACACTTAAAAAAACTAAAGATTTTCTCATTTTTGTTGACGATTCAGAACCTTAAAGATAGGGATTTACAGTAAAATGCTGCACGAAAAAGTTTATAGTTTATAGTTTATAGTTCATAGTAGTATTCAACTTGCTGGTTTTATTGTAAATAGGGGCAGATAGGGAATGTAATACTTTTAAAAAGGTATACAGGGAAAATTAATAATATTTAACTATCCGTATGGTCTGCCAGTGAACCAGCTCCAATTTATAATCCTGCTCAAAACCATGAACTATGAACTATGCCCTATAAGCTATCAACCATTCTTAATTTTGCATTTTTGCTCCAAAAGCTAGGTCGCCGGCATCGCCAAGCCCCGGTACAATATATCCTTTGGCCGTTATTTCATCATCAATATCACCACACCATATAGTTGCTTTTGGCTGGGCCCTTAACACATATTCTAATCCAACAGTGCAGGCAATGGCACAAACAATATGTAATTCTTTGATTGTCCCTTCTTCTTTTAAAAACTCAATTGATTTTACAAGTGAAGAACCTGTTGCAATCATAGGGTCACTAATGATAATGATTCTGTCTTCAATATCAGGGCAACTCATATATTCCAGCCTGATATCAAAACTTCCGTCAGGGTTATGCTTACGGTAGGCGCTAATAAAAGCATTATCGGCCATGTCAAAATAATTAAGTAAGCCATTATGCATTGCCAAACCGGCCCGTAAAATAGTTGCCAGCACCGGTTGTTCTTTTAAAACTTTACTATTACTTATGCCCAATGGAGTAGTTATCTCTTTATCTTCCCATGGCATTTTTTTACTGATCTCGTAACCGATCACTTCAGCAATACGTTCCAGGTTCTTTCTGAAACGCAAACGATCCTGTTGCATTTCAATATTCCTTAACTCGCTTACCCAATTACTTATAAGGGAATGTTGTTCACTTAAATTGATTACCATTTTTTTTGTTTGAAGCCCCCTTTATCTCTCCTGCCTTAGCTGGGAAGGAAATGGAGGAGAATACTTTATTATTTTTTAAACAAGCATTTGTAATTCTATTTTACTTCAGTGGCACAGTTTACCCCGATTATTTTGGGGCACTCTTCATCGATATAACATTTTTCAGCATTTAACTCAAAACTAAGATACGCCATATATTTTAACAAAGCATTTCAGAAAAATGTATTTTTATTGTACTTAAAATAAAGATAATGAAAAGTACACCGGCGATTTTGTTGATTACCATTTTATTATTCACAGCCTGTAGTAATGGTGATAAAAATGCAGCACCCAAAAAAGATAAATACGAACAAACTAAGGAAACCCTTGAAGAAACTGAAAAGAAAAACCCCAGCCGTTTTTTATCAGTTGAGGGTCATGATAGAAAAAACATAATCAGACAAACTGTGATCATCGGAACAGTTTCAAATAATGCCAAGATCTGCAGTTTTAAAGATATAGATATAGAATTATCATTTTACAGCAAAACAGGCGCCTTACTTGAAAAAGATCATGAGATGGTTTATGAAACCATTGCCCCGGGATCAAGCAGTAAATTTAAAACAAAATATTATGCACCAAGAGGTACAGACAGTGTGGCTTTGAAGGTGATTGGAGCAGGCAGTGAAAAATAAAGCAAACTGTTTTGATTTAATAACCCGGGCTATATTATCTTAAATTTCTTTTTACTGAAACAGGGTTTTGCCTGCCATAGATTACAGTGATAATTTCAATTTCTGTTTGTTTTACTTTGTAAAGAACCAAAATACTTTTTGTTAAGATGTATTTACGGATTGACTTCGAGCGGTTGTAGTATCCCTAGGCAAACGGATGAAGTGAAACAGTATCTTTAAAGTGGATGAATTTTATAAAAGCCT
This sequence comes from Chitinophagaceae bacterium, assembly GCA_043788195.1. Classification (GTDB taxonomy): domain Bacteria; phylum Bacteroidota; class Bacteroidia; order Chitinophagales; family Chitinophagaceae; genus Ferruginibacter. The sequence continues at coordinate 10,619 of JAYVUE010000150.1, read as the reverse complement.
GTTGGCAACAGATTTTCCGAATATCTCTATGGTGTGCAAATATATTTTTTCAAATTCAGATTCAGCATGTAATGAAATGGTTACTTTCCTGGTCATTTTTTAACGCCGTTTTTTTTGCAAATGATTTCGCAAACGAGTTAAAATTTTTCTTTTTCCCTTTTTCCAGTTCAAGAAGACCATTCTCAATGCTTACTTTATGTTCGGCCGGTATATCTTTCCAGTGCTCAAAAAAATCTTTATCGCTGCAATTTTCTTCTTCAACTAATTGGCCATAAAAAATTTCAGCATCTTTTTTTTTCATTGATTTTATTATATCAATTATAACGTCTTTGATATCTATTGTACTCATATCATTTTTTTTAAAGTAATAATTTTTGCTTTACAAATACAAACTTATCCCCGTCAAACAAGCCAAGATCGCTTAGTTTTAAATGAGGTATCACCAATAAAGCCATAAAAGATAATGTCATAAACGGATCCATTAGCGTTGCACCCATTTCTTCTTTTACCATTTTGTCAATAACTGTATATGCTGCTGCAACTTTATAGCCATCCTCATTACTCATCAGTCCGGCTACGGGTAATGCTAATATCATTTCTTTTGAATTATTAACTGCACTCACTCCGCCTTTTTCAACTATTATAAGATTTACTGCCTTCAACAGGCTTTCATCATCAACCCCAACTGCAACTATGTTGTGAGAATCATGGGCAACAGATGAAGCAATTGCACCCTGTTTCAACCCAAAGTTTTTAATAAATGCTTTTGCAACAGGGGCATTACGGTATCGGTTAACCACCACTATTTTTAAGAGATCATTTTCTATATCACTTACCTGTTCGCCATGCTGCACCTTGGGTGTTTTAAAAATTTTATTTGTTATCAATTGGCCGTCCAGTGCTTCAATTACAGCAATTTCTTTTTCACCATTATGCATGATCTTAAATTCTTCAATTGTTTTTTTATTACAATTAAAATTATTCAACACCTGTTCAGTATCGCAGCTGATCAATGATTTTCCACCGGTAGCTACTAATACTCCATCAATATACGTTTGTAATACTTTAAAATCTTTAAGATCTTCAAGCACAATAAAATCTGCAGTATCTCCTTCTTTTAGTAAACCCACATTCATTTTGTAATGCAAAACAGGATTAATACAGGCCGACTGTAAAACTTTAAAAACATCAATGCCTTTTGCTACTGCCCGTGCACATAACTGATTGATATGTCCCCGTACTAAACTATCGGGGTGTTTATCATCACTGCAAAACATCATCATGTTATGATGGTCATGCATAAGGTTAATCAAAGCTTCAAAATTTTTTGCTGCACTTCCCTCCCTGATCAAAATTTTCATCCCATAATTAAGTTTATCCAATGCCTCTGCAGCAGTAAAACATTCATGATCAGTTGAAATACCTGCGGCAATATATTTTTTTGCAGCATCACCCATTAATCCCGGGGCATGGCCATCAACAGGTTTATTATATTTTTTAGCCGAAGCAATTTTTTTCATTACCTCTTCATCATCATGTAATACACCCGGAAAATTCATCATCTCGCTTAAATAATTTATTTCTTCTTTTTGTAATAAACTATCTACTTCAGATGCTGTTAATGCAGCACCGGCCGTTTCAAAAACTGTAGCCGGAACACAGCTTGGCGCTCCAAAATGAAATTTAAAAGGAACCTTTTTACCGTTAGCGATCATAAATTCTACACCGGCCATACCGCATACATTGGCTATTTCGTGGGGGTCACTGATTGTCCCTATTGTTCCATGTATAACAGCCAGTTTTGCAAATTCTGATGGAACCAGCATTGAACTTTCAATGTGAATATGGCTATCGATGAAGCCGGGGAGAATAAAATTGTCAATTGTCAATTGGCAATTGTCAATTGTTAATTTTTGGATAGAGGATATTTTTCCGTTTTCAATAGTTAGTTCACCCCGGAAGATCTTTTTATTGAAAATATCAACAATATTGCCCTGTATTTTAAATGTACTCATTTTTTGAAACTGATTTTTTGCGATGAACGGTTTAAGTTACAGGATAAATGGAAACCAAAAAAGAAATACTCCTGAAATTTATTTTATCTTGCACTTTAAAATAAAAATTAAACAATGAGAAATCTATTAATTTTCGCATTCTTTGTAATGGCAATGGTAATGGTGCAGTTTGCACAGGCTCAAACAGCTGATGCTGTGATTAATAAATACCTGGACACAATGGGTGGCAAAGAAAAACTGCTTTCGCTAAACAGCGCCCGTTTTACAGGTAGCATGAGTATACAGGGTACCGATGTAAGTATCACTGCTACTAAATTGCATATGATGGGGTCACGATCAGATTTTGAAGTTATGGGTACCAGCAATTACCAGATCGTAACTCCAACAAAAGGAATGGTTTTTATGCCAGTACAGGGAATGAGTGCTCCTGAAGAAATGCCTGAAGCACAATTTAAAAGCGGGCAAACACAATTGGATATTCAATCTGTTTTTTTAAACTACAAGGAAAAAGGTTCGACTGTTGAACTGCTTGCCACTGAAAAAGTTGACGGCGAAGATAATTTTAAATTGAAGGTTACTTTTAAGAACGGGTTGGTGACCAACTATTTTATCGGATCAAAAAATTACAGGATCAATAAAACAACCGGAAAAAGAACAATTAATGGTGAAGAAATGGAAGTTTCAACCGGCTACAGTAATTATAAACAAAATGCAGATGGCTATTGGTTTTCCTATACCAGTGTTACTATCCAGGGTGAGATCAATTATGATAAAATAGAAACGAATATCAAAGTGGATGAATCAATCTTCAAATAATAAGATATAAGTTAGTTATTAAAAAAAGTGTTCCCCTCAGGGGAACACTTTTTTATTGATAACTGCCCCTGATTTGGTATCTTCCAATCTTAATTGATTGCATGAAAAAACTACTACTGTTGTCAGCAACCTTAAGTGTTGCCATATTCTCTTTTTCTCAAAAAAAACAAAACCCTGTTATTAATAACGACGATAGCATTTTATTTAGCAAGGTTAAATACCGTTTGGTTGGCCCTTTCCGTGGCGGAAGAAGTGGCGCTGTAACAGGAGATAACAAACAAAAAAATATTTTTTATTTTGGCGCTACAGGTGGCGGCGTTTGGAAAACAAATGATGGCGGCAGCAACTGGAAAAATATTTCTGATAAATATTTTGGTGGAAGTATTGGTTGTGTTTCTGTAGCACCCAGCGATCCCACCATACTTTATGTTGGTGAAGGCGAGAATACATTACGCGGTAATGTTAGTGAAGGTTTAGGTGGTATATGGCGCTCCGATGATGGGGGAAGAAGCTGGAAAAATTCAGGTTTAAAAGAAACAAGACATATTATACGCATCATCATTCATCCAAAAAATCCGGATATAGTTTGGGTGGCTGCCATCGGGCATTTATTTGGCCCCAATGAAGAACGGGGTATTTTTAAAACAATTGATGGTGGCAGATCCTGGAAGAAAGTACTGTATGTAAATGATAAAACCGGCTGCAGTGACCTTGTAATGGAACCGGGTAATCCTTCAGTACTTTATGCGGGCACCTGGCGTATACAGCGTACACCTTATAGTTTGGAGAGTGGTGGTGATGGCGGAGGGATATGGAAAAGTGTTGATGGTGGTGAATCCTGGAAAAATATCGCCGGCAGTAAAGGATTACCAAAAGGGCTTTGGGGAATTGTAGGCGTTGCCGTTAGTCCTTCAAATACAGATAAAATTTATGCTTTGATCGAAAACCCCGCTGGTGGATTATTTGTAAGTAATGATGCAGGGGAAAGCTGGACATTGCAAAGCAGTGATAATAATATCCGCCAGCGGGCCTGGTATTATACTAAAGTTTTTATTGATCCAAAAAATGCCGACCTGGTGTATGTACTGAATGTTAATTTTTTAAAAAGTACGGATGGTGGAAAAACTTTTAAAAATATAAATACGCCTCATGGTGATCATCACGATCTTTGGATAGATCCCGAAGACGGAAACAGGATGATAATTGGTGATGATGGCGGCGCACAAATAAGTTTTGATGGAGGAAATAACTGGAGCACTTATCAAAACCAACCTACAGCACAGATCTATAGGGTGAGTACCGATAATCATTATCCTTACAGGATATTGGGTGCTCAACAGGATAACTCTACAATAAGGATCTTATCAAGAAGTGACAACGGGCAGATCACACAGGATGATTGGCAATCTACTGCCGGTGCTGAAAGCGGTTTTGTTGTAGCCGATCCATTAAATGCAGATATTGTTTATGGCGGAAACTACAGCGGCTATTTATCACGGTTAGATCATAAAACCGGGGAGAACAGGGCGGTTAGTGTATGGCCCGATGATCCATTGGGTGCAGGTGCTGATATGTCGAAATACCGGTTTCAATGGAACTTCCCTATTTTCTTTTCGCCCCATAATCCAAAAAAAATATATGCAGCAGGCAATGTTTTATTTGCCACCGAAAATGAAGGAGCATCATGGACTGCATTGGGTGGAGACCTTACTACCAATGATAAGATCAGGCAACGTTCAAGCGGGGGGCCAATCACTAAAGACAATACAGGCGTAGAAGTTTACTGTACCATTTTTAGCGCAGCAGAATCAATACTGGAAAAAGATCTGTTGTGGACAGGTAGTGACGACGGCCTGGTACATATCAGTAAAGACGGTGGCGGACACTGGGAAAATGTAACACCAAAAGATGCAGGGCAGTGGATGATGTGGAATTGTATTGAAACCGATCCTTTTCAAAAAGGCAAGGCTTATTTTGCAGGAACAAAATATAAAAGTGATGATTTTGCACCCTATATATTTAAAACAACCGATTACGGTAATACATGGACGAAGATAACCAATGGCATCGGGGCCAATCATTTTACAAGGTGCATACGGGCCGATAAAAAACGGCCGGGTTTATTATACTGCGGTACAGAATATGGTATGTATATCAGTTATGATGACGGGGCAAATTGGAAACCCTTTCAGCAAAATCTGCCAATGGTACCTATAACAGATATGACCATAAAGGAAAATGATCTTATCCTTGCCACACAAGGCCGTGCTTTTTGGGTTATTGATGACCTGTGTGTATTGCAACAAAAAGATAATACCATCATTGATAAAAATCTTTTTGCCTTTGTTGTAAATGATGCCTATCGCTTTGATGGATTTCAGAATCCGAATGCAAGAAATGCCGGCATGAATCCACCAAACGGCTCTGTGATCAATTATTATTTAAAGAATGTAACTGATTCAATAAAGTTGAGTATTGAAATTTCAGATAAATATAAAAAATCAATTAAAACTTTTTCTACCAATGCAAAAGAAAAGGATGATAAAATAGAAGTGAGCAAAGGAATGAACCAGTTTGTGTGGAATATGAATTATCCCCCGGCAGAAAAAATAGAAGGGTTGATATTATGGCATGGTAATGTACCGGGTCCTAAAGCCGCTCCGGGCCAGTATTTCTATAAGATCAAAGCCGAAAAAGATTCTGTGGAAGGAAGCTTTACCATTAAGGCAAACCCGGTTTATAATTTATCCCAGTCTGATTATGATGAGCAATTTAATTTTTTAATAACCATCAGGGATAAATTCAGCGAGATACAAAAAGCGGGTAAAAATATCCGCGACGTAAGGAAACAAATAAATGATTTTATAGATAAACAAGGTAAAGATTGTCCTGCAGCAATTAAACAGCTGGCAGATACGATCAATAAACAGATGACAACAATTGAAGAAGCCCTGCATCAAACAAAGGCCAAGAGCGGGCAGGATGTACTGAACTTTCCTATACGGTTAGACGATAAAATTGCAGGATTATACGATTTTGCTTCGAGCGGTAATAATGCACCTGCCAAACAGGTAAAAGAGGCATATACTGAATTAGCAGGACAGGCTGATATTCATTTAAATAAATTAAAGAAGATTATGGATCAGGACCTACCTGCATTTAACCAAATGATCAGGGAAAAGATGTTGCCGTTGATAGGGTTGAAGAAGGAATGATGCCGGATACTGGATGCTGGTTTCTTGATAGAGTATTTGAAAGCAAATATTGTTCAATATAGCAGGTATGCCCGTCCCAACGGTGTTATAGCCGGGTATACATTTTATCCAGTATCTAGTATCCAGTATCATCAAAAAGACCCGGTCTCCTTTCAGTTGTACGTTTCACTGCTTGCTCTTGCCGCCACTCTTCAATGAGTTTATGATTTCCGCTTAATAAAACATCGGGTACTTTCCATCCACGAAATTCTTCAGGCCTTGTATAAACAGGGGGAGCTAATAAATTATCCTGGAAAGAATCTGTCAATGCAGATGTTTCATCATTGAGTACACCCGGTATCAAACGTCCTATAGCATCAACTAAAACAGCAGCGCCCAGCTCGCCTCCACTCAACACATAATCGCCAATGGAAATTTCTTTGGTGATAAAATGATCCCTTACTCTTTGATCAATGCCTTTATAATGGCCGCATATCATCAATAAATTTTTTTTCAAGGAAAGGTTGTTGGCCATTTTTTGGTTAAAGTTTTCTCCATCGGGTGTTAAAAAGATCACTTCATCATACAGTGTTTCTTTTTGTAAACTTTCAATGGCATTTACCAATGGTTCAATCATCATAACCATGCCTGCTCCGCCACCGAATGCATAATCATCTACCTGCGCACGGGCATAAGTGGTATGGTCACGTAAATTAATTACGTTCACTTCCAACAACCCCTTGTCTTTTGCTCTTTTTAAGATAGAGTGTGCAAAGGGGCTGTCTAACAGATCAGGAACAACGCTGATGATATCTATCTTCATTTTGCAAAGTAAAGTAAATTAACCCGATGATAGAATTCCTGCCACCCCCCAGAGGGCCTAAGCATTGGTTAAAAAAATATAGAATAGAATTGGCAATCCGTAGAAGTGCAACACCATGTAGTTGGTTAGCCTCTGAGGTCAGCAGTATTGCATAACTACCCGGCAGACCTTATAGGTTTAACTATCATCCCCCCATAAAATCATCCAGATCCCTTTTATCTTTTTTAGTAGGCCGTCCTACCTTGCTCATGCGTTTGCCCGTATGAAAAACAGCCGCCTGAAATTTTATCCTTTCTAATTCTTCAGGCGGAGTAATATCAGCATAATAATTTATTGCCTCGCTGTATTGAACCCTGTGCGTTAGTAGCGCCGTTACTTTTATCACCCATCGTTTGGCTTCCGTTTTCACTTCGTATTCATCATTAATGTTTACTGTTCTGGCAGCTTTGGCATTATCCCCGTTATGCTTTACTTTTCCTTTATCACAGGCATCACCCGCCTGGCTGCGGGTTTTAAACATACGAATGGCCCAAAGGTATTTATCCAGCCGCAGTTTTTCTTTTTCCATGTGTCAAAAATAATCCCTTTTACAGCAATGGTAATAAAGGCATCGACTAATTCCTTATTTTTAATTCTTAAACACATCATTATGAAATTCAGAATAGTAAAGATCCTGTTCCTTTTAATCATTACTGTGCAGTTTGCTTTTTCACAGCGGGGCATTAAATGGATGCCAGATGGCGATGATTATACCAAAATGAAAGAGGGTAATCTTGTAAAAGTTGATCCAAGTACGGAAGCAGAAACGGTATTGATAAAAAAAGAACAACTTACACCGGCCGGGGCTGCAAGACCATTAACGGTTCAATCGTATAGCTTCAGCACCGACAATAAAAAATTATTGGTTTTTACCAACACGGTAAAAGTATGGCGTTTTAATACCCGTGGCGATTATTGGGTACTGGATATAGCCAACAATAAACTAACACAGTTGGGAAAGGGGCGGCTTGCTCAATCGCTGATGTTTGCAAAAATTTCTCCTGATGGGCAACACATTGGGTATGTAAGTGAACATAATTTATTTTTGGAAGATATCAGTTCAGGTAAGATCACCCAACTAACTACCGACGGTACACGCAAATTAATAAACGGCACATTTGATTGGGTATATGAAGAAGAGTTTGGCTGTAGGGATGGTTTTCGCTGGAGCCCCGATGGCAGTAAGATCGCTTTCTGGCAGGTAGATGCGACTAAAATTCGTGACTACTTCATGCTCAATACCACCGACAGCAATTACTCCCACGTTATTCCGGTTGAATATCCAAAAGTAGGAGAGGCACCATCGCCGGTACGTATTGGTGTTATAAATCTTACCGTTAATTCTATTAAGTGGATGAATATTGAAGGCGATCCTCAACAACATTATATTCCACGCATGGAGTGGAGTGGCCCCAATGAATTAATGGTGCAACAGCTTGATCGTAAACAACAGGAGAGCAAGATCATGTATTGTAATGCAACAGACGGATCGGAAAAAATGATCTGGTCAGAGCATGATAATGCATGGGTAGATCTTAACTCTGCCGATATTTTTGGCGAGCCCGGAGGCTTTGACTGGATCAATAATAACCAGGATTTTTTATGGATAAGTGAAAAAGACGGCTGGCGTCATATTTATAAAATAAGCCGCGATGGCAAAACCGAAACCTTGTTAACCAAAGGGAATTATGATATTGATATTCTTAAAAGCATTGATGAAACCAATGGGTATATTTATTTTACAGCGTCACCAACAGATGCAACACAAAAATATTTGTACAGGGTAAAGTTGAATTCTAAAAAAACAGATGCAGAAAAAGGGCCAGAATTGATCAGTGATGCCGGTTTAAAAGGTACACATGATTACAGCATTTCACCAGGTGCCAAATATGCCACACATAGTTTTTCCAATTACAATACACCGCCGGTTAGGGAATGGATAACATTGCCGGATAACAAGCCTATAAATGCTGCAAAAACAATTGCCACACTTATTAAAAAGGATAACAAGATAAATGTTGAGTATACAAAGGTAACCACAGAAGATAATGTAACACTGGATGCATGGATCAACAAACCAAAAAACTTTGATCCCACAAAAAAATACCCGGTGGTATTTTATGTTTATGGAGAGCCCGCATCTGCTACAGTTGAAAACAGTTACGGCGGGCACAATAATTTTTTATATGATGGTGACATGGCCGAAGACGGTTATGTGCAGGTGGCCATAGATAACAGGGGCACACCCATGTTGAAAGGCGCACCCTGGCGCAAATCAATTTATCGTAAAATTGGCAGTATTAATATTAGGGATATGGCACTGGGCTTTAAAAAACTAATGGCACAAAATGACTACTTTGATAAAGACCGGGTTGCAGTATGGGGATGGAGTGGCGGAGGTTCGTCTACCCTTAACCTTATGTTTCAATATCCCGAAACATTTAAAACAGGTATTGCCATTGCGGCCGTAGCCAACCAGTTATTTTATGATAATATTTACCAGGAACGTTACATGGGCATACCGCAGGAGAACATGGATGATTTTGTAAAAGGATCTCCGATTTACTATGCCAAAAATCTTGTTGGAAATTTATTGTACATACATGGTACAGGAGATGATAATGTGCATTATGCCAATGCCGAAGCTTTATTGAATGAACTGATCAAGAACAAAAAGCAGTTTCAGTTTATGGCTTATCCAAACCGCACTCATAATATTTCTGAGGGGCCGGGTACTTCAGAACACCTGAGTACTTTATATACAAATTATTTAAGAGAGCACTGCCCTCCGGGGGCCAGGTAGATAACTGCAGATAAACCAACCCGGTAGTTTTTAAAAACTACCGGGTTGGTTTTTTATAGCTTTCATAACTCATTTCCCAACGATTAACAGGCTGTTCAAAATTAAGCATGCCAGGAGTGGTTACATATTCTTTTACAAAAACAAATCCTGCTTTTTCCAGTGTTTTATTGGGGGCTGTATTTAATGCATACGGCTCGCAATACAGTTGCCTTAATTTACAATTTTCAAAAAAATAAGGGAGCGTTAGTTTTATTAATTCAGTGCCAACTCCTTTTTTCCTGGTATCAGTATCCCAGAGATGCAGATGCATATAAGCTTCTTCACCAAAAATTATCTTATTAATATTTGAATGACCAATCGGTTTTTCATCCAGCATCCAGGTAATGCAATAAGATTTTTTTTCTTCATAGCACTGGCTCAATTGTGCCTTAAGTATACTATACCAATCTTCTTTGGAAGGTATTTTAGCAAGGTCAACACCCATACCGGTAAGAAATGCATCATCACTGCCCAGCCAATATTGGGTGATCAAAGGAATGTCTTCCTCCTGAATTTCTCTAACTGATAAAACAGGTTCACTCATTTAAATGAAAATTTATTTTCAATGTAAAAACAAACACCATTAATTATTACATCGCCTGGTCATCTGCAGTTGGGCCATACATACCCGGCACCGGAATATTCAGTAAACGGAGATAAACAGTTAATTGTCCGCGATGATGATACAGGTGATTTAAACACCAGGTACGCACAACAGCAACTTTAGGCAGCGTAAAGTAGATCTGTTCACCATTTCTCATTGTCCAGGGGTTTGCAAATTCTGTTTCGCTTATTTCATTCAATATTTTTTCAGCATTGACAATTAATTCATCATGCCAGTTTACAATATCATCTGTTGAATGATATTCTTTACGCGGGCCACTATCTTT
>JAYVUE010000149.1:0-2965 GCA_043788195.1 Chitinophagaceae bacterium | reverse complement strand
CCAACGAAATACTTTCCAATATATTCCAGGGGGTGCCCACTCCCATTAAATACCGTGGCTTTTGATGAGGCAATATATCGCAACATAATGAAGTGAATTCGTACATCATTTCAGTTGGCTCGCCAACGCTTAAACCACCAATTGCATTACCCGCAGCATCTTTACTTGTAATAAAATCAGCAGAAGCAGTTCGAAGGTCTTTATAAGTTCCTCCCTGTACAATTGGAAATAAGTTTTGCGAATACCCATATTTATCAGGTGTAGAATTAAATCTATCAAAACACCTGTTTAGCCACCTATGTGTGAGCTCCATACTTTTTTTAGTATAATCATAATCACCCGGATAAGGGGGGCATTCATCAAAAGCCATTATTATATCACCACCGATCACCCGTTGAATATCTATAACTTTTTCAGGAGTAAATAAATGTTTGCTACCATCGATATGGCTTTGAAACAAAGCACCATCTTCTGTAAGTTTTCTGTTATTGGCCAGGGAAAAAACCTGGTAACCACCGCTATCTGTCAATATAGGTTTTTCCCAACCGTTAAATTGATGCAATCCGCCTGCTGCTTCCAATACTTCCAGGCCCGGCCGTAAATACAAATGGTAAGTATTGCCTAAAATGATCTGTGCTTTTACATCATCGTGTAATTGTTGCTGAGTAACTGCTTTTACACTACCCCCGGTACCAACCGGCATAAAGATGGGCGTTGCTATTTCGCCATGATCGGTAACAATTTTACCTGCCCTTGCCTTAGTGTAGCTATCCGTACTTTGAATTGAGAATTGTAAAGCTGCCATAATATAAGCTATCCCTGTCAGGTTTTAGCCATTAGCTTTTAAGTTTTAAAATATTCTATTTTCATCCTGCATCTTCATTATGCTTTTCTATTTGTATTTTTGCTTAATGGATTTTACCTTTTACCGGCAGCTTTTATTTTATAGTTTTTGTTTTATCACCGGGGTACAGGTTTTTTATTATCTCTTCTTTTTTTTACGGCTGGCTTTGTATAAAACAAAGAAAAAAACAACATCACAAACACATCCTGTATCTGTGATCATCTGTGCCAGGGATGAATCAGCAAATTTAGCGAAAAATCTTCCGGGATCATTACTACAACAATACCGCACTTCACATGAAGTAATTGTAGTAGATGATAATTCATTTGATGACAGTAAATATTTATTGGAAGAATTTCAGAAATCGTTTAAGCAATTACATGTTGTAGAACTAAAGCAAGAAGCCAAATTGATCCCCGGTAAAAAATTTCCTTTAAGCATTGGAATAAAAACAGCAAAATATGAGATCGTATTATTAACAGATGCCGATTGTGTACCTGCCAGTGAACACTGGATTGAAACTATGCAGGCTGCTTTTGACGACAAAACCGAAATTGTATTAGGCTATGGGGCTTACCATAAAAAGAAAGGTGTGCTTAACAGGTTGATCCGCTGGGAAACTTTTCATACCGCTATGCAATATCTTTCTTATGCCCTGGCCAGGCAACCGTATATGGGTGTTGGCAGAAACCTCAGTTACAAGAAACTGATCTTTTACAGGCACAAGGGTTTTACTGCCCATAACCAAATACCCAGTGGTGATGATGATCTTTTTATCAATATGGCTGCAACCAAAACGAATACACGGATCAATATCAATCCCGATGCCTTTACATTGAGTGACCCACCCAGATCACTTGAAAAATGGATAAAACAAAAAAGCAGACATTACAGTACCGGAAAATATTATAAACCATTACACCAGTTCTTATTGGGGTTTTATTCCTTTACCCATTTTATATTTTATCCATTACTGGCTGCTTCAGCTTTTTTTTACAGCTGGCAACTTACCATCATTGTTTTTGGATTCCGCTTTCTTATCCAGGCAGTAATTTTATATCCTTGCATGAAAAAATTAAAAGAACTGGACCTGTATCCCTGGTTTATATTCATTGACATCTGGATGTTTTTTTATTACCTGATCTTTGCTGTTGCCCTGATTAAAAAACCAAAACCGCATTGGAAATAATAACTACTTATTTTTCAGACTTTACCAAAGAACAAATACATCAATTTGTTTTATTAAAAGAATTATACACTGAATGGAACAGTAAGATAAATGTCATCTCAAGAAAAGACATGGATGATTTTTACGGGCACCATGTATTACATTCATTAGCCATTGCAACACAATTTAATTTTAGAAAAGGGATGGAAGTTATGGACCTTGGCTGTGGAGGAGGTTTCCCGGGCATACCATTGGCTATTTTTTTTCCCGAAACAAATTTTCATTTAGTAGATAGCATAAATAAAAAATTAAAAGTAGTCACTGCCATTTCAGGGGCTATTGGCTTAACAAATATTACCACGCAACACAGCAGGGCGGCGGATATTACAAATAAGAAATTTGACGTAGTGGTTTCAAGGGCTGTTGCACCATTGAAAGATCTTTGGCATTGGAGTAAACCACTGCTAAGGAAAAGAAAAAATGAGGTTGACTCTTTAGCTGATACCAACGGGTTAATTTGCCTTAAGGGCGGTGACCTTGCCCAGGAAATATCTGAAAGTGGGTGCAAACCCCTTGTTTGGGAGATCGAAAAAATTTTTAATGAACCTTTTTTCAAGGATAAATACCTCCTGTATCTCCCACTAAAATAAATTTTACATTTTACCCAATACCAGTTTGTAGTATTGTTTTTGTCAATTATTTTATAAACATTTGCACTTATGAGAACAACGGTTGCTATAGTGGAAGACAACAATGATATACGCCTGGCTTTGGAGCAGATCATTGACTCGTCTGATAATTACATGCTGGCAGGTTCATGTTCAAGTGGTGAGGAGGCATTGATAGAATTACCAATTCTTAACCCCAAAGTTGTTTTAATGGATATTGGACTAGGGGGAATAAGCGGTATTGAAGTGGTAAGGAAATTAAAAAAATCGCACCCTGAGATCCTT
>JAYVUE010000148.1:0-37067 GCA_043788195.1 Chitinophagaceae bacterium | reverse complement strand
AGAGCTGTTTAAAGCAAATTGTGCCAGTTGCCATAAGCCGGATAAGGATTTTACAGGCCCGGCATTAAAAGGAGCCAGGGAAAGGGAGCCTAATCCAGAGTGGGCATACAAATGGGTAAATAATGTAAATACAATGGTGGAAACAGATCCCTATGCCAAGGCTATGATGGCAAAGATGGGGTCTAAAATGACACAGTTTAATTTAAAAAGAGAAGAGATCAAAGCTATATTGGATTGGGCAGATGCTTATACAGTACCAGTGCCGGTTAGCGAAACTGGTAAACCGGCGGAAGACAATAATACCATGATCTTTGGTATTCTTACTTTGGTACTTGCATTGATCGCCTTTGTATTATTACAGGTTAATACCAACCTGCGCAAATTATCTGATGAAAAAGAGGGCGTTCTTCGCCCCGAACCTGTTCCAGTTTATAAGAATAAAACCTATATAATGGCTGCCGTTTTGGTGCTGTTTGCAGTAGGCGGATACTTTACTATTGATGGAGCAGTTGGTTTAGGCCGCCAGCAGAATTATCAGCCTGTTCAGCCAATATTTTATTCACACAAAGTACACGCAGGTACTAATCAAATTAGTTGCCTGTATTGTCATGGTGGCTCACAGGATAGCAAACAGGCCAGTATTCCTTCAGTTAATGTTTGTATGAATTGCCATAAAGCCATCGGCAAGTATGAAGGGCCCGACGTATTGGAAAGAGAAGACGGAACTGCTGTTAATGGTACCGGTGAGATCGAAAAATTATACGCTTTTGCCGGGTGGAATTCTGCCACCAAAAAATACAATCCCGATAACAACAATGACGGAATACCCGATGGTGCCAAACCAATTGAATGGATCAAAGTACATAACCTTCCGGATCATGTTTATTTTAACCATAGCCAGCATATAAAAGTAGGTAAACAGCAATGCCAGACCTGTCATGGAAATATTCAGGAAATGCCCGAAGTTTACCAGTTTGCTGAATTAAGTATGGGATGGTGTATTAATTGTCACCGTGAAACAAAAGTTGATTTTTACAACAAAAAAGATAATTCAGGTAATAGGTTTTACAGCATTTATGAAAAATTCCATAGAGATATAAAGAATGGAAAATTAGACAGTGTAACAGTGGAAAAGATCGGAGGAACTGAGTGTCAGAAATGTCATTATTAATTAGACGATTTGGTGATTTGATGATGAGAAATAACAGGAATAGAAAGAAAAGACTATCAAATCAACACATTGCCAAATTACCAAATCATCACATTATTACATTATGAAGAAATACTGGCAAAGTTTTGGAGAACTGAATCAGACTGAAAGTTTTCAGGAGTCGGCCAAAAATGAATTTAAAGAAGAACTGTTACCATTGGCAGACCTTGATGATAAGGGTCTGTTAGATGCCAAAACACCCCGTAGAGATTTTCTTAAATACCTGGGCTTTAGTACTGCAGCAGCAGCTGTAGCAGCGAGCTGCGAGATGCCGGTACGCAGAGCAGTGCCTTATTTACAAAAGCCTGATGACCTGATTCCGGGTGTGGCTAATTATTATGCATCTACTTATGTGAACGGAGGAGACGTTATTCCGGTGATAGTAAAACAAAGAGATGGCCGCCCTATAAAAATTGAAGGCAACGAATTATCATCAGTAACACATGGTGGTACCAGTGCACAGGCACAGGCTTCGGTGCTGGATTTATATGACAATGCCCGTTTGCGTTACCCGATGCAAAAAGTTGGGAAAGATTTTAAGGAAGTAACCGGCTTTGATGCTTTTGATAAGATGGCAGGAGATGCTTTGGCGGGTAAATCAATTGCTTTACTTACTGCTACAATCAATTCGCCTTCAACTCAACAGATCATCATAGATTTTTTAGCAAAATACCCTGGCAGCCGACACGTTCAATACGATGCAGTTAGCCATAGTGGTATGTTGCAGGCCAACGAAGCTTGTTATGGTAAAAAAGCGATCCCTTCTTATCATTTTGATAATGCAAAAGTTATTGTTAGCCTTGGCGCCGATTTTTTAGGCACCTGGTTAAGCCCGGTTGAATTTAGTAATCAATATGCTAAAAACAGAAAAATAAACGGAGAAAAACCTGAGCTGAGCCGCCATATTCAATTTGAAAGTATGATGAGCATGACCGGTAGCAATGCCGACGATCGCTTTGTTCACAAACCCTCTGAAACAGGTGCTGTGGCCCTTGCTATATTAAATGCGTTGAACGGAACAGCTTCTGCTTTTGCTGATAAAAAATTAAACGATGGCATTAAACTGGCCGCTGATAAACTAAAAGCTGCTACCGGCAGTGCACTTGTTGTTTGCGGAAGTAATGATATTAATATACAGGTTGTTGTAAATGCCATTAACGAAGCGGTTGGTGCTAATGGTAAGACCATTAACTGGGCCATTACTTCTAACTATCGTGCAGGTATAGATGCAGATTTTAATAAGCTGGTAGAAGATATAAACAGTGGCACAGTAGGCAGTTTGCTGATATATGGGGTTAACCCGGCTTATACTTATGCCGACAAGAAAAAATTTACTGATGCTTTAAGTAAAGTAGTAAGTATTTCTTTTAACGCAGCGATGGATGAAACAACAGAACTTTGTACTTACACTATACCTGCTCACCATTGGCTGGAGAGTTGGGGTGATGCTGAAGCCAAAACCGGCTACTACAGCATGATCCAACCTACCATAAATCCTTTATTTAAGACAAGGGCTTTTCAGACCTCTTTATTAAAATGGACGCCTGGTGTATTAGTAAATGATTACGAAACTTATTTTAAAAATTACTGGACCACCAAATTAGCCGGTGCAGATAATTATAATAAAGCATTACAGGATGGAGTAGTAGAACCCGCAACAATGGCAATTGCCGGTGGTTCATATAATAGTGGCAAATTGGCCGAAGCAACTGTAAAAATAGCGGCAATAAAAACCGGTGCAACAGAGGTCGTATTTTATCAAAAGGTTTCAATAGGTAACGGCAGCCAGGCCAATAATCCCTGGTTACAGGAATTGCCAGATCCTATTTCCAAAGTAACCTGGGATAATTACGCTTTGATGAGCCCTGCAATGGCCAAGTCATTATTGAGTCTTGATGTAATGAACCAGGAATATGGTAAACAAAGTAATTACGAATCTCATCCAGAAAAACCGGTTGTAAAAATTACCGCTAACGGTAAATCTATTGAGGTGCCTGTGATCATTATACCGGGTATGCATACTTCAGTAATTGCTGTGGCTTTAGGTTATGGAAGACAGAGTGCCAATCCGGAAAAAACAGCTGAAAATATAGGAAGGTCGGCCAATGGTGCCGGACAAAATGTTTATCCATTAGTAGGCTTTGATGTAACAAACAGTTATTCGGCTATTGCTGCTGTTGAAAAAACAGGTAAAACTTACCCGTTGGCACAGACGCAGGTGCATGGCTTTACAGAAAGTCGCCCCATATTATTTGAAACAAGCCTCAGCAGTTTTGTGGCTAACCCCGAAGCTGTATTGGAAGAAGTTACTAAAGAAAGACTGGCAACAACTATTGGAGGCAGTACAGATTTTGTAAAAGATGCTACTATTTATCCGGATTATGAAAAACCGGGTATTAAATGGGGAATGAGTATTGACCTCAATACCTGTACTGGTTGCAGCGCATGCGTGGTTGCCTGTACAGCCGAAAATAATGTTAGCGTGGTGGGTAAGATACAGGTACAGCGGGCCCATGAAATGCACTGGCTACGCATCGACCGTTATTTTACCGGCGACCTGGAAAACCCGGATGTGGTATTTCAGCCCATGCTTTGCCAGCATTGCGATAACGCTCCCTGCGAAAACGTTTGCCCGGTTGCTGCTACTAACCATAGTAGTGAGGGCTTAAACCAAATGACCTATAACCGTTGTATTGGCACAAGATATTGTGCCAATAACTGTCCTTATAAAGTACGCCGTTTCAACTGGCTGGATTATACCGGAGCAGACAGCTTCCCTGATAACCAGCAACCGATGGTTGGTACTTATATGAATGAATCAGTGATTCAGATGAATGATGATCTTACCCGTATGGTGTTAAACCCAGATGTAACTGTTCGATCAAGAGGTGTGATAGAAAAATGTTCTTTCTGTGTACAGCGTTTACAGGAAACCAAACTAATTGCTAAGAAAGCACAGGACCCATCATTAGTGAGGAATGTAAAAGTGGCTTGCATGCAGGCATGTCCTACTAACGCCATCAGTTTTAGTAATGTAAATGATAAAGAAAGCGATGTTTATAAAATAAGAAATGTAGAACAAAAGCACCGAGCTTTTTATGTACTTGAGCAATTGCATGTATTGCCTAATGTTAACTACCTGGCAAAAGTGAGAAATACAGATCGGCATATAGGGGTGGAAGAGAAAGCATAAAAGCCCCTCTCTTGAGCTTCGCTCGTTCCCTTAGCAGGGAACCCCAAAGGGGAGAGGAAAAGGAGTAGAACGAAGCGAAGAGAGCGCATTATAAAAGGAAGTATTGAAATAAAAATTGCCAAATTCGAGTTCTCCCGATTTTTTCGGGAGGTTGGGGTGAGGCCGCTGAATAAAGAATAAAAGTAGAAATGCTTAATTACTATTGTTGAATTAAAAACAAAAGCTTGGCCTCCCTCTCTTTCGGAGAGGGAATGAGGGTGAGGCTGCTAAATACAATATGTCATTACTGAAATACGAATCGCAACAAAGGGAGCCGCTGGTTGATGGTAATAAAGATTACCACCAGGTAACGGAAGACATTATACGCCCGATTGAGATGAAGCCAAGCCGCTTGTGGTACATTGGTTTTTTTATCAGTGTATGTTTATTACTTTTTGGTGTGTATAGTGTTTATCGTGAGGTTACTTACGGTATTGGTCAGTGGAACGTGAACAAAACCATCGGCTGGGGTTGGGATATCACCAACTTTGTATGGTGGATCGGTATTGGGCATGCAGGAACATTGATCTCTGCTATATTATTACTATTTCGCCAGGGCTGGAGAACGGGTGTAAACAGGGCCGCAGAAGCGATGACCATTTTTGCAGTGATCTGCGCCGGACAGTTCCCGATCTGGCATATGGGACGTGTGTGGATGGCGTTCTTTGTAATGCCTTACCCTAATAGCCGCGGACCATTATGGGTGAACTTTAATTCGCCTTTATTATGGGATGTATTTGCAATATCAACTTATTTCACTGTATCATTATTATTCTGGTACTCGGGCTTATTACCTGATCTTGCCACGGTACGTGACAGGGCTAAAACCAAATTCCGTAAAATGTTTTACGGGGTTGCTTCTTTTGGCTGGAGCGGAAGTACCAAGCACTGGCAGCGGCACGAATCACTGGCCCTGGTGCTGGCGGGTTTAAGTACACCACTGGTATTATCAGTGCACACTATTGTATCATTTGACTTTGCCACTTCCATTGTTCCGGGATGGCATACTACTATCTTCCCCCCTTACTTTGTGGCGGGCGCCATCTTCAGCGGGTTTGCCATGGTGCAAACGCTAATGATCGTTGTTCGTAAAGTATTGAACCTTCAGGATTATATCACTATTGGCCACATTGAAGCAATGAATAAGGTCATTGTACTAACGGGTAGCATTGTGGGCTGCGCCTATCTTACCGAGTTGTTTATTGCATGGTATGGTCAAAACCCTTATGAGTGGTATGCATTTAAAGAAAACCGGGCTAATTTGTTCAGCCCTTATGGATGGGCTTATTACCTGATGATGTTCTGTAACGTGGTGTCGCCACAGTTATTCTGGAGCCGTAAGCTGAGAAGAAATATCACAGTTACTTTTTTCATGAGTATCATTGTAAACATAGGTATGTGGTTCGAGCGCTTTGTGATTATCGTTACATCTGTATACAGAGATTACCTGCCTTCATCATGGAGTACGTATTATAGTCCGAGTATTTATGAAATAGGTTTTTACCTGGGTACTTTTGGATTGTTTTTTACCTGCTTCTTTTTGTTTGGAAAATATTTCCCGGTCATTGCAGTGGCAGAGATCAAAGCAATTTTAAAAACCAGCGGTGAAAATTATAAAGGAAAGATGACCGAGCTTGAAAAAGCAGATGCAGAGAAATTTTATATTGATGAAGTGGAGCATGCTCACTAGAATTAATAATTGATAATTAATAATTAATAATTAACATGGCTGGAGGAATTAAAAAATTTGTTGTAGGCTGTTTCGATGACGAAAAAGTATTGTTTCCTGCTGTGAAAAATGTTCGCAAGGCAGGATACAAGATACACGATGTGTATACTCCTTTCCCGATTCATGGATTAGACCATGCTATGGGAATACGTGAAACAAGTATACATACTGCAGGTTTTATTTATGCTATCACCGGTACTACAACTGCTCTTAGTTTTATGAGCTGGGTTTTTACAAAAGACTGGCCGCTGAATATTGGTGGTAAACCGCATTTTGCATTGCCGGCCTGGATACCAATAACTTTTGAATTAACGGTATTGTTTTCGGCTGTTGGTATGGTACTCACTTTTTGTTACCTGTGCCAAATGGCACCATTTGTAAAAAAACATCATTTTCATGCAAGAGCCACCGATGATCTTTTTGTAATGGCCATCGAGTGTACCGATAAAACCAATGACGCTGAAGTGCAGGCTTTTTTGCAAAATGCAGGAGCAACAGAAGTAAATGTGCAGAATGCCGAAACAGGATGGTGGATAGGCAGGTATGACAGAGAACAGAAACTATACAAAGAAGAAAAAGGATATTAATAAAAAGTTATTACGAGGGAGGGCGTCTCCTTATTAAAAACGAAGTTTTATAGAATGAAAAAAATAGCAATAATATCTGCGTTGATCTTAATAACAACAGTTGTGTTTATCAGCTGCGGTAACAAACGTACCCCCGCACGGATCTACATGCCGGATATGGCATATAGCCGTGCTTATGAAACCTATGCACCCCGCGACTCATCGATTTTTACAACTGACCCTTCAGAAAAGGGCAATAAAATATTTTATAATAATTTACCCCCTGCAGGTACCATCAAAAGAAATGAACTTTTTCCATTTACAGTTCCTAATGACAGTAATGGATTATTAGTATTGAGTAGCCTTGTAAAAAACCCATTGCCCCCTTTAAGTGGTGTTGATAATTTAGAAGCATCAAGGCTCTTTAATATCAACTGCGCAATTTGTCATGGTGCAAAAGGAGAAAATAACGGACCCTTAGCACCAAAGATCGGCGGAGTAAAAAGTATTATTGCTTCTTCTCCCGGATATAGTGATGGGCGACTATTTTATGTTATGACTTACGGTCAAAATAATATGGGAAGTTATGCTTCGCAGCTGGACAGGAAACAAAGATGGATGATAGCACAATATATCAGAACATTGGAATCTAAAGTAGCAGCTGTGCCGGCAAAAGCAGACAGTTCGGCTGTTAAAAAAATAAAATAAAAGCATTCACACAAAATAAAGTTTAGATGAACCATCAATTTCAATTACCGGGCAGTTATAAAAAGTGGACCTATGGACTGATTGGTGCCGGTGTAATAGCCTTGTTGTATGGATTTATAATGTTTCATCCATTTTCACATGCAGCTCATGGTAAAAATGTGAACAGTACCCGTTTTTGGGCAGTGCTTTTGCAAAATAGCGTTTATTGGCTACTGGTAGTAAATGCTTCCATGTTCTTTATTTGTGTTACCACCATGGCGATGGGCGGCTGGCAAGTGGCTTTACGCAGAGTACCCGAAGCTATTTCAAGCATTGTTCCAATACTGGGCGTTATCACATTTGTTATTTTAATGGCAATTGTTTGGGGAGGAAGATCAGATATTTATGAGTGGTTAGATAAAGATGCTGTTGCTAAAGACCATATACTAAATGGCAAAAAAGGATTTTTAAATCCTGTGTTTTTTACTGTATGGTCGTTCATTACTATATTTCTTTGGTGGTTACTGGGACGAAAGATGCGTTCTATGAGTTTAAAAAGTGATACAGAAGGCAAGATGGATCATCCAACCGCAAAAAAATGGATTTGGAATAATACCGTTTATGCTTCTTTATTTACTGTTGTTTTTACATTAACTGTAGCATCAACCATTCCCTGGCTTTGGTTAATGAGCATTGACGCACATTGGTTCAGCACTATGTATAGCTGGTACACTTTTGCCAGCACATTTGTTTCCGGCATGTCGTTGATCGCCCTGTTTCTTATCTACTTAAAAAACCGAGGTGAATTGGAATATGTTACTGAAGAACATTTACATGATATAGGTAAATTTATGTTTGCCTTCTCCGTATTCTGGACCTATCTCTGGTTTTCGCAATACATGTTGATCTGGTACAGTAACCAGCCCGAAGAGACCTTATATTTTATTCAAAGGATCGGCACTGCTGAAAAAGCAGGGCCGTTTAAAGGGATTTTCTTTTTTAATCTGATCGTTAATTTCCTTTGTCCTTTATTGATCTTAATGAAGAAAGGAACCAAACGTAACTGGACAATGGTAACTTTTATGGCAGTATTGATCATATTGGGACATTGGGTAGACTTTTACCAGATGGTGATGCCAGGAACATTACATGAAAAAGCAGAATTAATGCCTTTTGAATTTGGTATAGCGGCTTTATTTATTGGCATAATCATGTGGGGTGCAGGAAGGTATTTGAGCAAAAATTCTTTACTGGCAAAAAATCATCCTTTCCTTAAAGAAAGTATGATACATCATACATAGGGACCGGCCCCCACCTTGAGCTACGCTCGTTCCCTTAGCAGGGAACCCCAAAGGGGAGGGAAATGGAGAAGAACTAAGCGAGGATTTGTGCAAAGTGATGATGACTTTGAATTCTTGATGGATGAAGTTGTAGCGAAGATATTTAACAAAAAAAATCGCTTATATAAAGTTGAATAAAGAACATATTTTTAAATGCTTAATTACTGATGTTAAATTAAAAAAATAATAGCCTAACCTCCCTCTCCTGAGCGTAGTCGAAGGATGGAGAGAGCCTGTCCCGATTATTTCGGGAGGTTGGGGTGAGGCCGAAAAAATAAATATATGAAGGAGTTTTTAATGATAGCCTTAGGTGCTTTGATCTTCGTAGTCATTTTTCAGATTGCGAAAGCCAGCGAATACGTTAGCGTATTAAAAGGCGAAGAAAAAACACGGAAACAAAATAACAGGATCAACGCTTTTTTCCTGATGGGGTTTTTAATATTCGGATTGATTGGCGCCTGGTATTGCAATGAACTTTATTATGGAAAAACTTTATTTCCGCAGGGATCAGCATCTGTAGAAGGAGAGAAAATTGATTCCATGATGTGGATCACTATTGTTGTTACCGGAATTGTATTTATTATTACCCAGGTATTATTATTCTGGTTTCCCTATAAATACCAGGAATCGGATAATAGAAAAGCTTTTTATTTTGCGCACAGTACCAAGCTGGAACTAGTGTGGACTACAATACCGGCAATAGTTTTAGCTGTATTAGTAGTTTTTGGTTTAAAGGCCTGGTTTAAACTTACAGGCGATGCACCTAAAGACGCAATTGTAGTAGAAGTAACCGGTCATCAGTTTGGTTGGGAATTTCGTTACCCCGGTGCAGATAAAATACTAGGAAAGAAAAATTTTAAATTAACAACCGGTGCAAATAGTTTGGGTGTAGATTTTAATGATCCCACAAGCCTGGACGATATTCATGTTAGCGCAACAATGCATATTCCTGTTGGTGTTCCCGTTAAAATGGTTATCAACTCACAGGATGTGATACACGATGTTGGCCTTTCGCACTTCAGGTTAAAAATGGATGCTGTACCTGGTATTCCAACTACACAATGGTTTACGCCAAAGATCACAACTGCCGATATGAAACTGAAAACAGGTAATCCCAATTTCACTTTTGAAATAAGTTGCGATCAGATGTGTGGAGCCAATCATTTTACTATGAGGGGTGTTATTATTGTTGAAACAATGGCGGAATATAAAAAATGGATAGCAGAGCAAAAGCCTGAATATTTTACAATATTTCCGGATAAAGCGCCTAAAGTAATTATTGCAGATAGTGTACCGGTAAAACAAACGGCACAGTTGTTACCGGTTAAAAAATAATTAAAATGGTTTTTGATAAAAAAGTAAGATTATGAGTAGCGTAGCCACAATACATGGAGCAGATGTTCATGATGCACATCACGAACATCACCATCATGAAACATTTATAACTAAATATGTTTTTAGTCAGGATCATAAAATGATCGCCAGGCAGTTTTTAATTACCGGCATGATCTGGGCAATTATCGGTGGTTTATTTTCGGTAATCTTCAGGTTACAACTGGGATATCCCGAATCTACTTTCCCCTGGCTGGAAGATTTCCTTGGACATTGGGCTGCAGGCGGAAAATTGAAACCTGAGTTTTATTATGCACTGGTGACTATGCACGGTACCATCCTGGTTTTCTTTGTACTAACAGCAGGCCTTAGCGGAACTTTTGCTAATTTTTTAATTCCTTTACAGGTAGGCGCCAGGGATATGGCATCTCCTTTTTTAAATATGCTGAGCTATTGGTTTTTCTTTCTTTCTTCTATTATCATGTTCTCTTCACTTTTTGTACAAACAGGGCCGGCGAGTGGCGGGTGGACGATCTATCCTCCATTAAGTGCTTTAGGTGATGCGGCCAGCGGAAGTAAAATAGGAATGGATCTGTGGTTAGTGAGTATGGCCATGTTTATTGTAAGTGCTTTATTGGGCGGCCTTAATTATATCACTACCATATTGAATATGCGAACCAAAGGCATGAGTATGACAAGGCTGCCATTAACTGTATGGTCACTTTTCTTTACAGCTGTTTTGGGTGTTCTTTCTTTTCCGGTATTATTATCAGGCGCTATTTTATTACTGTTTGACAGAAACCTGGGAACCAGTTTCTATTTAAGTGATATAGTAATTGCCGGAAAAATATTACCCAATGAAGGAGGCAGTGCTATTTTATTTCAACACCTTTTCTGGTTTCTTGGACATCCGGAAGTGTACATTATTTTATTACCCGCAATGGGCATGAGTTCGGAGATCATCAGTGTAAACAGCCGTAAACCAATTTTTGGTTATATGGCCATGGTGGGCTCATTATTTGCAATTGCCATATTGGCTTTCCTGGTATGGGCGCATCATATGTTTGTAACCGGATTGAATCCATTCCTGGGGTCATTTTTTGTATTACTTACATTATTGATTGCGGTACCTTCGGCCATAAAAGTATTTAACTGGCTCACAACATTGTGGCGGGGTAATATTCGTTTTTCCCCAGGGATGTTGTTTGCAATAGGGTTTGTAAGTTTATTTATCAGTGGTGGGTTAACGGGTATATTCCTGGGTAATTCTGCGCTTGATCTTCACTTGCATGATACTTATTTTGTTGTAGCCCACTTTCATATTGTAATGGGTGTGGCATCTTTCTTCGGCATGTTTGCAGGTGTGTATCATTGGTTTCCTAAAATGTTTGGCCGCTATCTTAATAATACAATGGCATATATCCACTTTTGGGTAACCATTATCGGCGCTTATCTTATCTTTTGGCCAATGCACTACGAAGGGCTGGCAGGTATGCCTCGTCGTTATTATGATTTTGCCAATTGGGAATCATTTAAAATGTTTGGAGGGTTAAATGAATTCATCAGCCTTGTGGCTATGATCGTTTTTGCCGTACAGTTATTATTTGTGTTCAATTTCTTTTATAGTATTTTCAAAGGAAGAAAAGTTGTTTCATTAAATCCATGGGGTTCAAATACATTGGAGTGGACAACGCCAATTCATCCGGGACATGGTAACTGGGTGGGCGAAATACCGGAAGTACACCGTGGTGCTTATGATTATGCAAAAGATGGTCATGAGTTTATCCCGCAGAATGTACCGGTTGGTGAAGATGAGACGCATCATTAGGCCCTCTCTATTGAACTTCGTTCGTTCCCTTATCAGGGAACCCGAGGGGAGAGGAAAAGTAGAATGTTGAATATTTAGAAGTTGTATTGAATTATTAAACTGCCAAATTCAAGTTCTCCCGATTTTTTCGGGAGGTTCGGGTGAGGCCAAAAAAATAAATGCCCGGCCTCTCCCGATTTATCGGGAGATTGAGGGTGAGGCTTTTATGCAGCAGCAGAATACAACCACAGCCAACTCAACTTCGTTTGCGTTGACAAGCAAAGTGAAAGATTATTTTCAACTGATCAAATTCACTTTAAGTTTTATGGTGGTGTTCAGTACTGTGGTAAGTTTTTTAATAGCGCCCAATGAACAATTTTTTGTTCGGGGAAAAATAATATCAGTTCTTTTACTTTTTGGGGCAGGAATGCTGATAACCGGTTCAGCAAATGCGATAAACCAGGCAATGGAAAAAAATTCTGACGCGTTAATGAAACGTACAGCCAAAAGACCAATTGCCAGCGGAAGAATGAGTGTGAATGAGGCAGGTATATTTGCTTTTGTAACAGGTGCTTTGGGCGTTTACCTGATGTGGAGATTTTTTAACATGGAAAGTGCGATGGTTAGTTTATTCAGCCTTTTTTTATATGGCTTTATTTACACCCCACTTAAAAAAGTTAATTCAATTTCTGTTTTAGTTGGCGCAATACCCGGCGCTTTGCCTTGTTTAATTGGATGGATTGCAGCTTATGGCAATGCGCCAATCAGCTGGATGGGTGCATGGGTTTTATTTGGCATTCAGTTTTTGTGGCAGTTTCCGCATTTTTGGGCAATAGCCTGGCTGGCACACAAAGATTATACTGCCGCCGGGTTTAAGTTACTGCCCGCAGATAAAGGGCCAACAAGATTCACTGCAATGCAAAGTATCATTTATAGCGCATTGATGATTCCTGTAGGATTTTTACCTTATTATACCGGCATAAGTGGTATTGAAAGTATGTTTGTTTTATTGATTTGTAATTGCTGGATGGTATATGTGAGTGTGATGTTATTTATACGGATGGATGCAAAGAGTGCAAGAAAAGTAATGTTCAGTTCTTATTTTTATTTAATGATAGTTTTATTGGCAATGTTTGCTAACAGGGCTATATATTAATAGTAAAAAAAAATTAAAAAATTCCCGGGGGGAGCAAGTGTTATGAGTACAGTGGCAATACAACAAAGAAATAAAATTCATCCGCATAAATTTACCCTGTGGATAGGCATCGGAAGTATTGTAATGATGTTTGCAGGGTTAACCAGTGCGTATATAGTTAAACGTAACCAGGCCAATTGGATAACGTTCGAATTGCCGCTTGCATTCTGGTACAGTACTGCTGTTATTATAGCAAGCAGTGCTACTCTTTTTATTGCTGGAAAAGCTTTCCGGCAAAGGGAAATGGTAAAATACAGGTGGCTGGTAACGGTTACGACTATATTAGGAGTTCTTTTTATTGTATTACAGGTGCTTGGTTTTCAGCAACTGTGGGCAGCAGGAATAACATTGCAGAAACAGGTTTCGTACTCATTTTTGTACGTAATTGTTGGTTTACATGGGTTACATGTTATAGGTGGGATCATTGCTATATTGCTTTTATTTGCAAAAGCATTCAGCAAAAAAATAAGAAACTATAACAGCATACCGCTTGAACTGGTGAGTACGTACTGGCATATTGTAGCTATACTTTGGGTTTACCTGCTGATCTTTTTACTGATGATCAGGTAAAAGCCCCACCTATCCTCCCCAAAGGGGAGGAAAAAGAGGAGATGAAAACGAAGATTGAAAATGGTAGAATAAAAAATAATTTTTAATTTAAAAACTGCCCCATTGCAGTTCCCTCTCCTTCGAAGAGGGGTTGGGGAGAGGCCTTTAAAATTATGTCAACAACAACGATACCAACAAATACCAAATGGTGGAATGGCGGAAGAAGCCCTTTCAATGCCAGCTATGGTAAAGTAATGATGTGGTACTTTTTAATGAGCGATGCTTTTACATTTGGAGCATTTCTTATCAGTTATGCCACACTCAGGTTTAGTTTAAATGATTGGGTGGATGCCAACCATGTATTCAATGCATTCCCTTTATTCGGACATCAAAACCTGCCGCTTGCCTTCGTTAGTTTAATGACATTTATTTTGATCTTTAGTTCTGTTACCATGGTATTGGCTGTTCACGAAGGCCATAAGATGAACAGAAAAGGCGTAGAGAAATATATGATACTGACCATTTTGGGTGGACTTGCGTTCCTGGGTTGCCAGGCATGGGAGTGGACGCATTTATTAACCGGGGAGCATTTTGTTTTAGCACAAAACGGAGCCATTGAAGCATTAAATACAACAGTTAGTCATAACCCCTGGGGACACCAGTTACACGGTGATGTTGTAGCAAAAGCCATGCAAAATACTTCGCCCGAAATATTGCGTGCAATGATAATGGAACACGATCATTCTGCAACCATTGCTTCATTAAAAAATCTTTCTACCAGCGACCTGATCAGTAAGGTTGATTTGAATGAAGTGTATATTGCCCAGGTTGGGCCACCCGCATTTGGCAGCTATTTCTTTGGTATTACCGGCTTCCATGGCTTTCACGTTTTTAGCGGGGTAATAATAAATATTGTTATGTATCTTAAAACTAAACTGGGTCATTTTGACCAACGTGGTCATTATGAAATGATTGAAAAAGCCGGATTATACTGGCATTTTGTGGACCTTGTTTGGGTATTTGTGTTTTTATGTTTTTACCTTATTTAATTATTTGAATACTATTAATAAAGATTTGTTATGAGTGAACACACAATGTCGTCAGCAGAAATAAGTATACCGCATGCCCCTTCATCCGGAACAGGTCGTATCTGGAAAATATTCTGGCTATTATCTGTTGTAACTATTATTGAATTATGCCTTGGTTTAGGGCTTGCCAAACATTGGTATGGAGATCCTGAAAATCATCATGCTGCAATATTGGGTGTAAAAGGGGCAATGTGCATTTTGTCTCTGGCAAAAGCTTTTTATATTGTTTCTGTTTTTATGCACCTGGGCGATGAGATCAGAAATTTAATGATGACAATTGTAGTTCCGCTATGCCTGTTTATCTGGTTTATTGCTGCTTTTTTATGGGACGGTAACAGTTGGAAAGTAATGAAAAATACCAGGGCCGGAAGCATGCCTGCTCAAACGGAGCAACATCAGCTGGTACCAGTTGAAAAAGATTCGAAAAAGTAAATTTAAATTCTGCATCAACTTATAAAACAGTTAAACCATCCTATATATTCGGGATGGTTTTTTGTTTATCATTTATTTAAATTTCATTGGTGTAAATTTGCAAACACAGGTTTAATAAGATGAATAAGAAAGCAATATTGGCGCTGATGTTGGCTATACTGATGCCATTGACAGGATATTTATTGGTGAAATATTTCAGTAAAGACGCGGTTCAAATGCCCCGGAGATATTTTGAACCGGATAGTGTTATCGTATCAAACAAAAACGGTAAAACTTCAACCGATACCATCTGGCATAAAGTAAAGAATATACAATTCACCAATCAGCTGGGCAAAACAGTTTCGTTGTATGATTTGAAAGGCAAAGTTGTGGTGATCGATTTCTTTTTCACACGCTGCCCTACCATCTGCCCGGGTCTTGCACGCAGTATGAAAAAACTACAAAATTCTTTTGTTAAGAATGACAGTATTGTACAATTCATTTCTATCAGTATTGATCCGGAACATGATTCTGTGGCACAACTCAGAAAATTTGCAGACAGGTTCAATATTAATCATGATACCTGGTGGCTGGTAACGGGCAACAAAAAGGAGATCTACGATTTTGCGCTGCATGAGTTAAAAGCGAGTGTGGCTGATGTAAATGTGGATACTGCATTTATACATACAGAAAATTTTTTTTTATTAGACAGTAGCCGGATAGTCAGGGGATGGTACAATGGATTTGATACCCTTAGCCAGGCAAAACTGGCCAGGGATATCCCTTTATTAATGCTCGAAAAAGATAAAAAAGCGCCATCCATATTCAGGGATTTTATTCCTTTGTTGCCAGTAATTTTTTTGGGAATTGCAATAATATTTATTGCTATATTTATTTTCAGCCGTCAAAAAAAATAAACAATTTGTTAGCACCAACACTTAAAAAAAATGATAAAAAAGCCAGGTTGGTGATTTTTTCTCTTTCCCTTGTTGTATTTACCGCAGTGGTTTTTTTAAGCAAGTATCAATTAAAAGTTAACCTGGGTTTTAGTGCTCATGTATTTGCATTGATCAGCGCAGTCATTAATACAGCTGTGTGTGTGTTACTTATTGCAGGTCTTTTCACTATCAGGAATAAAAAATATTTATGGCATAAAAAAATTATGCTGGCCGCAATTGTGTTGTCTGTTTTTTTTCTTGTTTCATATATTTTGCATCATTTACTTGCAGGGGAAACAAAATTCGGCGATACCAATCATGACGGTATTATTAGCGGGGAGGAAAAACAGATTGCCGGGAATATGCGATTTGTGTATTATTTTATACTTGCCACACATATTCCTTTGGCAGCAATAATACTTCCTGTTATTTTGTTTACGGCATACCGTGCTTTAACCGGTGAATATGACAAACATCGTAAACTGGTAAGAATAACCTGGCCTATATGGTTTTATGTTGCCATCACAGGGGTAATTATTTTTTGCATGATCAGTATTTATTTTGATTGAAAAATGAAAAGTTTAAAAGCGCTGAATATTATTCATAAAGCCATGCTGACCGGGCTGGTATTATTATCAGCCATTTTCTTTTATATTGTATATGCAAAGCTATTTGTGCCTTCACTTGTAGAAATGGACAGGGTGTTCCAGGTAATAGCCATTGTATTGGCTACATCGGGTTTTTTTGCGGGCTTATTTTTCTTTAAAAAAAGATTGATCCAAATAAAAGAAATGCAATCGGGTGTAAAACAAAAATTTGAACTATACCGTTCCGCCTGTATCATACAATGGGCCTTATTAGAAGGGCCTTGTATTTTTAGTCTCATTAGTTTTTTCTTTACTGGTAACTATGCCTTCCTTGCATTGGCAACCGCACTGATCATTTTATTTGCGTTGCAGGCGCCATCAAAAGATAAAATAGCTTTGCAGTTGGGAATAAGCGGGGATGAGTTGGATGATTTATAAGACTGGATCTACAATAATACGTGAAGTACTCAGGTAAGTGATCATCACAATAATTTTTTCTCCAACCTGTAGTGCAGTGCCTCCATTAGTTGTTGTTTTTTCTAAAGAAATCTTTGCCTGTATTTTATCCCCAATTAAATTTAGATAAATACCATGTGGGGTAACTTTATATACTTCCGCCTCTACAGGCGTTTTTGATTTATTGTATTTCACTGCTGTATAAAACTCCGGAATATAATTGTTGTTAAAAAGCTTTGCGGTTATCTTGTTTTTTTTATCCAGGTTTTCGAGCGAAAAACTCACCGCTTCATTGAGTTCGTTTTCGGCGGGTTTTATTTGCCATGGCGAAAGTGATACAGGGAAGAAAAGATAACTGTCTATTTCTTTTACAAAATATTTATCATCTGCAATTTTTAAATAACCCAGGAAGCTGTTATTTGTTTTGGCTTTATTGATGAGTACATCCAGTGCTGTGTTGTATAAATATTCAATGTTCAGGGCCACCATACGATCGCCCCTGTCGGCTATTTTCACTTTAAAACTAACGGTATCCCCGATATGAAAATGATGATTTTTTTTTATCCCTTTAGCATCAATGCTTCCATTGACAACTTTTTTTCGCCCATTTTGTTCATATTCAATAATGATATATTTTTTTTCGTGATTAACAAAAGAAATGATGCCCTGTTGTAAAGATTCACTCATGATAAGAAATTATAAAAGCTTTTGCAAAACGAATGCATTTTATTATAAAGATAATTCAGTTGACGGGTTCCAGAATCTTTTTTCAAGATCAACAACGCAATCATTTTTTACAGCAACGCCATCTTTTTTTAATAACTCTTCCATTAATGTGGGCGTGGCAAAATGATATTTCCCGGTCAGCATTCCATTTCGGTTAACCACCCGCTGGGCCGGAACTTTGGGTTTGGCAACATGTGCTGCATTCATTGCCCAGCCCACCATCCGGGCCGACAATTTAGTGCCCAGGTAAGCGCCAATGGCTCCATAAGAAGTTACTTTCCCTTTGGGGATCTGCCTGACAACTTCATAAACATCCTCAAAAAAACTATACGGCCTCCTCCCATGAACTTCGTTCGTTCCCTTAGCAGTGAACCCCAAAGGGGGAGGAGTTTTAGCAGTAAGAATTTTTTTAGAATTTTTCTTTTTCATAAAACAAAAGATACAAAAATATTTAGAGTGTTTGAAGCCCCTCCTTCGGAGGCCCGCCCGGATGATCTGGTCGGACGGGGGTTTGGGGAGGCTTTTTTTGTTCAGGCACATTCACATGATCATAAGGGCAGTGCCGGCAGCCGTTGCCACAACAACTGCCTCTTTCCAAATGGTATTGGGCAGTTAATACAATATACCCATGTTCGTTGTAATAAAAATCTTCGCCTTTAATCAGCTTGTTCTTCATTTTTCAGCATTTCGTGTAATTGATGATCAATATCTTTTATTTCCTGGGGCAAAGAAAATTTAAGATAGAATATTTTTTTACTTTTAGCGATGTCAAGCAGCTCGTAATGTGTTTTAATTTTCAATTCTTCATTTATTTGCTCCTGTTCATAAACATCAATACAATCATCGAAAAGTATTAAGTTATACATTTCAATCACTGTTTTGGTAAATTGATATAATGCAGGCGAATCAGTTTTAAGATGTATACAACCTGTGGGTTTTAATACTTTTTGATATAGACGTAAAAACCTGGGATGGGTTAACCTTTTTTTTGCTTTTGAAGTTCGCAAATGGGGGTCCGGAAATGTGATCCATATTTCATCTGTTTCTGCCGCAATAAAATAATCTGGTAGTTTTTCAATTTGGGTTCTTAAAAAAGCTGCGTTTGTTATTTTTTCTGTCAAACATTTTTTAGCCCCAATATACATCCGGTTGCCCTTAATATCAATTCCTA
This sequence comes from Chitinophagaceae bacterium, assembly GCA_043788195.1. Lineage (GTDB taxonomy): Bacteria > Bacteroidota > Bacteroidia > Chitinophagales > Chitinophagaceae > Ferruginibacter. The sequence continues at coordinate 18,043 of JAYVUE010000148.1, read as the reverse complement.
TAAAATTCTGATGTGGAAATAACCTGGCCATGCCAACCGTATATTCGCCCCTTCCGCAGGCCAGCTCAAGTATAACCGGGTTATCATTTTTAAAAAAATCACTCCACTTTCCATGCATATCAATTGGGTATTCCAGCACATTGGAAAATGTTTTTATTTCAGTAAAACGTAGTAATTTTTTTTGTGCCACGGCCCCAAAGATAATTGCATTTGCCGGAACACAGAATTGGGTGTATTTAAATTGGCCAATGGGTTTTAATTACGGGATCTCTCAAATCTTTACCAATTTTACAGCAGAAAGAGTCCTCCGATTAAGGTACATTCGTTGGTAAAAAATCATTAAATTGCATTTTAAATAAAAAAATCATTTATATGAATACAGTTATTGTTCCTGTAGATTTTTCACCCACCTCATTACACGCAGCAAATTATGCTGCACAGTTATTAACGGGTCATTATGGTGTGAATTTGATATTATATCATAGTTATCCAAAACCAGATGAAGCAGAAGAGGCATTGAAAAACCTTGAAGACCTGAAAGCTCAATTGCTGAAAAATAATGCTGTTAATATAGAAGTATTAGCTCATGAAGAGGATGATTTTGTTGATGGATTAGAAAGAGCTGTAAGGCATCGTGTGGCCAATTTAGTGATCATGGGTATCAGGGGTAAATCAATTCTGGAACAGGTCATTTTCGGCAGCAATACATTAAAAATGGTTGAAACAAAAGCTTGTCCGGTTTTGATAGTTCCCGAGAACGCACCATTTATCCCGCTTAAAAATGTAATGCTTACATCAGATTTGAAAGACACGGTTAATAGTACCCCTTCGGTTCCAATTAAAGATTTTTTAGACGTCTTTAATCCTCAATTGCATATTGTAAATGTTGATAAAGATCATTTTATTTCTCTTACAGAAGAGTATGAAAATGAAAAACGAGCCTTAGCGCAATTATTTGCTGATTATAAACCTGAATTTTATTTTATGCGATTGTATGATGTAGATGAGGCGATAAACCTTTTTGCCGAAAGCAGAAATATTGATATGATTATTGTGGTTCAAAAGAATAACTCATTTATAGAAAAACTGTTAACACCCAGCCGCACTAAAACATTATCATATCAAAGTAAAGTTCCTATACTGGTAATGCATGAGTAATTTATTTTACTGATTATCTTTAATTCAGATCATCCAGGTCATTAATTAATTTATAATCAGTTATTTTAAAAAACGAAACTACTGCTTCGCATAAACCTTCTCTTACCACCAGTAACAGATTTTTATAGGAAGCCGCTGTGATAATTGCTTTTACTGCGGGATAAAATCCTTTTCCTATAATCTCTAACTTGCCTACTTCATCTATAATCAGCCAATCCCCCATTTGAGTTATTTCTTGTAAAAGCATTGAATTTGCTTTTTCAAATGCTTCCCAATAAAAATAATAACGCCCGATGTTGACAAGTTCTTTATCTGTATTTTCGGGATCACTACATTCAATTTCAAAAGTTGCAGCAGTTTTAATATCCAGGATATTTCTTTTCCCGTTAATGTCGGGCATTAATATGCCTGCAATATTCTTCTTTTGATCACACCACTGTTGTAACCGGGTTGTTTTACCACTGCGGATCGGGTTCGAAAAAATAACAATATTCATCAGGTTTTTTTTAAGGCGGGGTTACCCGAATATATAAGCGACCAGTGAATTAATGCAGCCAAAAAAAATTGCCAGCGTTTCCAGCCTTTCTGTGTAGCACTTAATTGCCATGCCATTACTGCCAACTGCTTTAATGCAGGAAACAAAGACAACGTATTGGTTAGTTCATCACCGTAAGCACTCATTTTTTTGTTGAGAAAAAAACGGATCAGTATTGTAATTAGCGGACTCAACAACATGTACCATATCAACATAACAGCAGTTGTCCAGCTTAATGTTTTTAAAACAGCCATCCATCCGCTTTTGCCATTTGGAGCAAATACAAATAATAAGACAGATAGTATGATCAATACTGCCAGTATTATCCAGGGTTTAAGATTTATTTTTCTTTTTTCAGTTAATGGATCAATTTTTTTAAACAAGTCCTGTTCATTTAATTCCGGAAATTTACTTTTGGCAGTATAGGCTTTCAAAATAGTAAATGCTATCCAGGCAATTCCTATCCCCCAAATTAAATAGATTAGCAAATAAAGGCTAATGATCAATTGACTGCCGTTGGTGGTATGTAAATTAAATTGGCCCGTAATAAAATTAAATAGTTCGTCAGTTGCTTTCCAGAACGACCTTCCGAAAAATAAAGTAACAATGAGTAATTTTTGAATTGCCGATTCTACCATTGCAACTGTACTTAATATTAAGATGCTGAAAAAATTAATACGAAATAAAGTAAATAAAGCATACCCTAAAAAGGCCTGAAATGTAACTGCAATATAGGCGGGTAAGGGTGTGTACGGGCTTATCATTGCTTTAATAATGAGAACAAGCAGGAGGCTTTTTAATATCTGGCCATATCGTTGTTCAGCAAATCCGGCAATAAGAGTTATGAAGATCACTGCTAATCCGCCAACAACCAAACCCGTAAAAGGCATTTGCAATGCATGAAGTACACCTCCCAAACCCGATTCACAAAATGCCCAAAGAGCGGTTAACCGTTGAACAGCTGTAATTCGTTGTTCTTTTGACAGGTGTTGATATGTAAAACTTAGTGAAGGCAAAAGCGGGTATTTGATCTATACAAATATACATACCTATAATACAATAAAACAGCTTGTTTCATTTGTCTGCTAACAGTCAATTTGTTATATTTAATGTTGCTACACTTTAACGCCTGCTTTTTATTCTCTCTTTTGTGATTGGGTACAACAGGTATTAACTGAAATAATAAATATGAATGACAAGAACACTGAATTCATGCAGGAAGCCATACGGCTTTCTATTGCCAATGTAGATGAAGGCCGTGGAGGTCCATTTGGTGCAGTGGTAGTAAAGGATGGAAAAATAATTGCCTGTGGTATCAACCAGGTTACAATAAATAATGACCCTACTGCACATGCAGAAGTTGTTGCAATCAGAGCAGCTTGCAAAATTTTAAATACATTTCAATTAGATGGTTGCGAGATCTTTACCAGCTGCGAGCCTTGCCCAATGTGCCTTGGCGCCATCTATTGGGCAAGACCCGATAAATTGTATTATGCCAATTCAAAAGAAGATGCCGCCCTTATACAATTTGATGACCAGTTTATTTATGAAGAGATCTCAAAACCTATAGAAGATAGGAAATTGTTTACCCGGCAAATTTTAAGAGATGAAGCATTGGAAGCTTTTGATAAATGGTCAAAAAGTACAAACAAAATTGAATATTGATGCTGCATTTTATTTTAAATGATCAATCAATAGTTACCCAGCTTGCTTCGGGAAGTACGGTACTTGATTTTGTTCGTTATAATAAAAGATTAGTGGGTACCAAGATCGGTTGCAGGGAAGGCGATTGTGGCGCCTGTACTGTTTTGATTGGAGATATTGAAAACGGGAAACTTGTTTATCGCTCCATGACAAGTTGCCTGATGCCATTGGGTAACGCTGTTGGAAAACATATTGTGACCATTGAAGGCATCAACCTGCCTGCCGGCAGGCAGGGCATAAAAGACCTTACCCCGGTACAACAGGCAATGGTAGATACTAACGGTACCCAGTGTGGTTTTTGTACAATAGGTTTTATTATGTCGTTCACAGGTTTTGTATTGGATGAAACAGCAAAGCAATATGATGCTGCCATCGCTGCCATTGATGGTAATATCTGCCGCTGCACCGGTTATAAATCCATTGAACGGGCTGCTGTAGTCCTTTCAGAAAAAATTATTGATAAACCACAGGCCGATCATTTGCAATGGCTGATAAAAAATAATTTTATACCGGCTTATTTTTCAAACATCAAAGAACGTTTGCAGGAATTAAAGAAAGACATTGTTGTAATACCCCCCGATAATACCTGTTTACTTGTTGGCGGTGGAACAGATATTATCGTTCAAAAACATTTGCTGGTAAAAAAATCAACGATCGGTCATGTCTTTGATAACAGTCATTTAAAAATGATCCGTTTTGAAAGCGGTAAATGTTTTATTGGCGCTTCTGTAACGGTAACTGATCTTGCTGAATCTACATTGATACAGGGTTTCTTTCCGGATTTAAAAAATTTCGTAAAACTTATTTCTTCCACTCCCATCCGTAATATGGCCACCCTGGCAGGTAACCTGGTGAACGCATCTCCTATTGGCGATATAACAGTATTTCTGCTGGCACTGGATGCAACTATTGTTTTAAATAATAACAAAACCAAACGTGAAATAAAACTTAAAGATTTTTATAAAGCCTATAAACAAATAGATAAAGCCATAGATGAATTTATTGAAACAATTATTTTTACTCCTCCCGTTAAAAGTTCTTTATTTGGCTTTGAAAAAGTTTGTAAGCGCACTCACCTGGATATAGCCAGTGTAAACTGCGCCTGCCAGGTTTTTTTCAATGAAGACGGAACAATAAATGATGTGCATATTGCTGCTGGCGGCGTTGCACCCTTTCCAAAATACCTGGGCCTTACGGGTTCCTATTTAAAAAATAAAAAACTGAGTGCTGAAGTTTTACTAAAAGCTGTTGAAATAATTAATACAGAGATCTCTCCTATAAGTGATGCCAGAGGTACCAAAGAATACAAACAGCTTTTATTAAGACAATTATTTTTGGCTCATTTTAAAAATGACGAAAAAACAATTAAGAATGTTTTAAGTATTAGTTGATTAACAAAAAATTTAAAATCTTACAGTACAATAATTGAATACAGGTAAAATCATAAAAGAGCTGCTAAGTCCCGCTTCGGGGAACCTGCCTGCCGGACAGGCAGGTTTAGGGGGCTTTGGTAATGCCGATGCTATAAACCATGTTACAGGCAAATCTGTTTATGTTGATGATATTCCGGTAATGGAAGGTATGTTATTTGTAAAAGTATTTGATTCGCCCAATGCACATGGCATTATTAAAAAACTTGATTTTTCTGCAGCTGCACAAATGCCGGGCATTGTAAAGATATTTTCATTCAAAGATATTCCGGGCCAAAACCAAATCGGTGGTATCATACCTGATGAACCCCTGCTAGCAGATATAGAAGTCCATTTTTGCGGCCAGCCTGTATTGTTAGTAGTTGCTGAAAATGAAGATGCGGCAGAAGAAGCCATTAAAAAAATAGATATAGAGATTGAACCACTTCCTGTAATTACTGATCCACGCATTGCATTTGAACAGGGTAAATTATTATGCCCTTCCCGTACATTTAAAATGGGAAACACAAAAGATGCATTTGCCGGATGTAAATATATTTTTGAGGATAAAACAGCATCAGGCGGACAGGAGCAATTGTATCTTGAAACCCAGGGAGCCTATGCCTATCCAACCGAAGATGATAGTGTAAAAATATTTTCTTCAACACAGGGTCCTACGCAGGTACAACGTACCGTGGCAAGGGTATTGGGCGTAGGTATGAATAAAGTGGAAGTGGATACACCCCGCCTTGGCGGTGGCTTTGGAGGAAAAGAAGACCAGGCTTCTGCATGGGCTGCCATGGCGGCATTGGTTGCATGGACATTAAAAAAACCGGCGAAGTGTATTCCTCATCGTATGGAAGATATGAGGATGACAGGCAAGCGCCATCCTTATAGCAGTGATTATAAAATTGGGTTAGATGAGCAATATAATATTATAGCATACGAAGCTACTTTTTATCAAAACGGTGGCGCTGCGGCTGATCTTTCTCCTGCCATTTTAGAAAGAACATTGTTTCATGCCACTAACAGTTATCATATTCCAAACGTACTTGTTACAGCACATTCATGCAAAACAAATTTACCACCCAATACAGCCTTCCGTGGTTTTGGAGGCCCGCAGGGAATGTTTGTTATAGAGGCAGCCATTGATAACGCTGCAAAACAATTAGGCGTTGATGTTACTGCCATCCAGCGAAAAAACATGATGGATAATGATACCGAATTCCCATATGGTCAGATTGTAAAAGACTGCGAAGCAAAAAAATGCTGGGATGAAGTTGAAGAACGCTACAATATAGATACAATAAAAAAAGAAATAGAAAAATTCAACAATAAAAACACTTTTTTAAAAAAGGGCTTTTCCATGATGCCGGTCTGCTTTGGTATTTCTTTTACCAACACCATGATGAACCAGGCCAGGGCATTGGTGCATGTTTATTCCGACGGTTCAGTTGGTGTAAGTACGGGTGCTGTTGAAATGGGCCAGGGTGTTAATTCAAAAATGATCCAGGTAGCAGCAAAATGTTTTGGCATCTCTGCAGGTAAAATTAAACTTGAAAGTACCAATACAACAAGGGTTGCCAACACATCGCCTTCTGCAGCCAGTTCTACTGCTGATCTGAATGGCAAAGCTTTGCAGAACGCCTGCAACCAGATATTGGAAAGATTAGTAACATTTATTAAAACAGAATTAATAGATAACGAAGATGAAATGGTGGAGATAAAGGATGAAGTGGTTTATATCAATGGGGAAGCTTCAGTATTTAACTGGAAAAATCTTATTCAGCAGGCTTTTATCAAACGCATTAATCTTAGCGCCAAAGGACATTACGCCACACCACTTATTCATTATGATAAATCAATTGAAAAAGGACACCCCTTTGCCTATCATGTGTATGGCACTGCATTAACGATTGTAACGGTAGATTGTTTACGTGGTACTTATGATTTTGATGCAGTACATGCCGTGCATGATTTTGGTAGCAGTATGAACCCCTCCATTGATCTTGGGCAGTGCGAAGGAGGCATTGTGCAGGGTATTGGCTGGATGACGATGGAGGAAATTATTTATAATGAAAACGGAATACTTTTGTCAAATGCTTTGTCAACTTATAAGATCCCGGATATTTATTCGGTGCCTAAAGTGATCGATATACATTTTTTAAATACAGATAAAAATAATTTAGCTATTCATAAATCCAAAGCTGTAGGTGAGCCGCCATTGATGTATGGTATCGGTGCTTTCTTTGCCATTCGTAATGCAGTGCTTGCATTCAATCCAACAGCAGTTGTACCTTATGAAGCACCCATTACACCGGAAAAAGTGTTGATGGGATTGTATAGTAATATATAAAACCCCAACAGTGGTTGTAAACCCTGTCGGCGGTTCTAACACTAAACACTAACAAAAAAAGATTGAATACCATAAAAAAAATATTCAGTAACCGTTGTTGGATAGATAATAAACTTCAACCTGCCACAATATGTTTTGAAAACGGGAAGATATTTAAAATCCAGTTTAATAAAACCAATAATGCAGAAGATGTTGGCAACAATATTTTAATGCCCGGTATCATCGATGCGCATGTTCACATTAACGAGCCTGGCAGAACTGAATGGGAGGGTTTTGATTCAGCCACACTATCCGCTGCTGCCGGTGGCATCACTACTATTGTTGATATGCCGCTGAATGCAAGTCCGGTTACCACAACAGTATCAGCATTCAACGAAAAACTGGAAGCGGCAAAAAACAAACTGAATGTTAACTGCGGTTTTTATGGTGGCTCGATTCCGGGTAATGCAAACGAATTGGAAGGATTGATAAAGGCCGGGGTATTGGGAATAAAATGTTTTCTTACTCATTCGGGCATCGATGAATTTCCCAACGTAACAGAAAAAGACCTGGATCTGGCAATGCCCATCATAGCGAAGTATAATATTCCTTTACTGGTGCATTGCGAATTGGATAGTAAATGTGAAAATGAATTGGCAAAAAATCCAACCAGCTATCATGAATTTATGGCAAGCCGGCCAAAAAAATGGGAAAATGATGCGATCGCTTTGATGATAAAGCTCTGCCGTAAATATAATTGCCGGGTACATATTGTGCATGTTTCATCAGCAGAGGCATTGAACATGATCGCAGAGGCAAAGAAAGAAGGACTTCCATTTACAGCCGAAACCTGTGCTCACTATATTTATTTTGCAGCCGAAAAAATTCCTGATGCGCATTGTATTTATAAATGTGCACCACCCATCAGGGATGCAAATAACAACCAACAATTAAAAGCAGCTTTAAAGACCGGCGTATTGGATTTTATAACAACCGATCATTCACCGGCTCCGCCAAACATCAAAGAAATTAAAAGCGGCAACCTGCAAAAAGCATGGGGTGGTATTGCGGGTTTACAATTTTTGTTACCGGCATCATGGACTGCTTTAAAAGATATTATGCCACTTGAAGAATTTATTCCTTTGCTGACAGAACATCCCGCAAAATTTATACGTGTTACTGATCTTAAAGGAAAATTGGCAATTGGGTATGATGCTGATATTGTTATTTGGAACCCGGATAAAAAGGTTATTATAAAGCAGGAAGATATTTTGTTCAGGCATAAAATAAGTCCTTATATTGGAGAAAGCCTCACAGGGCTTATACAACAAACAATAGTAAATGGAATTACTGTTTACCAAAATAATAAAATAAATAATAAGATAGCAGGGCAAATAATTTTAGCAAAATAAACTAAATAATCAATGCTCAACTTTTAAGTTGAACAGTTTGCTAACTTCAGCAGGGTGCTGCTTTTGTTGAGCATTGTTTATTGAATATTGAAAATTTCATACAAAAAAATAAACTAATGGCTCTTTCTACAGTAAAAGAAATCATTAAAGAGGCTCCGGGTTTTACACAGTTAACCGATCTTGCAGCAGAACGATTAGGCGGTAAAGTTATTTATGCTACAGATGATTTTTTTGCCGAAAAAGAAAATCTTATCAAACCAACAAGGGGAATTTTTATTACCGACAAATATACCGACAGAGGAAAATGGATGGATGGATGGGAAAGTCGTCGTAAACGTACCCCGGGCCACGACTGGGCCGTGGTTCAATTAGCCACACCCGGAAAGATCAGTGGATTTGATATTGATACTAACTTTTTCCTGGGCAATCATCCGCCATATGCATCAATAGAAGCCGCATATATTAATGATAGCTCTGCAGTTAATACCATGCCTGTTGAACAAGCAGCATGGGAAGCAATTGTATGGAAAGAAATTTTACCAAAATCTCATCTTGATGCAGGCTCACAAAATTTTTATGAAAGTAACTGTAATGACCTGTTTACACATATCCGTTTACACATTTATCCTGATGGCGGGATTGCCAGGTTAAGAGTTTATGGTGAAGTATATAAAGACTGGGATGCAATAAATGTAAATGAAAAAGTAGACCTGGTAGCTGCGATCAATGGTGGAAAAGCAATTGCCTGCAACGATATGTTCTTTAGTGCTATGGGCAATTTAATTATGCCCGGCCGGGGCATAAATATGGGTGATGGCTGGGAAACCAAACGCAACCGCTTCCCGGGAAACAGGGATTGGGTAATATTAAAATTAGCGATCCCCGGAACTATTGAACGCATTGTTGTTGACACTTGTCACTTTAAAGGAAATTATCCTGATAGCTGTTCAATTGAAGGCTGCGTAAGTGAAAATGAAGAAGAAATAATAAATAACAATGTATCCTGGCAAATAATTTTACCTCAACAAAAGTTAAGTGCTGATGCTGAACATGAATTTATTAATGAGATACAAAATATTGGTGTAGTATCATATGTTCAATTAAATATTTTTCCCGACGGAGGCATCAGCAGGTTAAGATCATTTGGAAAAAAACAGGTCATAAAATGATTGGAATTATTTTATTGATAGTGCTGTTAGTGGTTTTGGTGATGTTAGTCATCATGACCTATTACCTGCGTTCAGTGCGGCTTCAGGCAGCCGCTGCTAATGAAGAAACAGGAGATATAAAAACAGAAAAAAAAGAAACCGGAATAGCATCTGCCCAAACCTATGTTTATACTGCCATTATTTTAACCGCTGTTGGAATGGTATTTTCAGTTTATCTTTTTGTAATTGGCACGCCATGGGAAGCACATTTAATGGAGTGGTTAAATATTGTGATAAGATGGATGCATTTTATTTTTGGCATAGCCTGGATCGGTGCTTCATTTTATTTTGTTTTTTTGGAAAACGCATTGAACCGCACTAAAGATGTAAGAGATGAGTTGGCCGGAAATCTCTGGGCCATTCATGGTGGTGGTTTTTATTACCTGGAGAAATACAAAGTGGCCCCCAAAACAATCCCCAAACATTTACACTGGTTTAAATACGAAGCCTATTTTACCTGGCTATCCGGTTTTTGCCTGTTATTTGTAGTTTATTATTTCAATGCTTCGGCTTTATTGATAGATAAAAATGTACTGAATATTTCAGCACTCGCAGGCATTGGAATTGGAGTAGGTTCCTTCGTTGTGGCCTGGCTGTTATATGACCTGCTTTGTAAATCCGTATTAGTAAAAAAAGAATTTTTGTTTGCCATAGTCGGCTTTGCCATAGCTGTAGGCTTTGCTTATTTTTATAGCAGGGTATTCAGTAGCCGTGCCGCCTATATTCATTTTGGTGCTATGATTGGCAGTATCATGGTGGCCAATGTGTTCTTTGTAATCATCCCTTCACAAAAAGAAATGGTAAAAGCTGCCAGGCAGGGAAAACCATTAGATCCACAATTGGGAAAAAATGCCCTTACCCGTTCTTTACACAATAATTATTTTACTTTACCGGTATTGTTTGTGATGATCAGCAATCATTTTCCCAGTACTTTTGGATACAGTTACCCATGGTTGGTTTTGGCTATCATTTCATTGGGCGCTGCCGGTGTAAAACACTATCTTAACATTCGGGAAAAAGGGCAACTAACGGTATGGGTGATGCCGGTTTCGGTATTGATATTACTGGCTGCGGCATTTATTTCTGCGCCGCCGAAAGATCCCGGAGCCTGTAATGAAAAAGTAACTATGTCAGAAGTATTGGCAATCGTTAATAACCGTTGTGTCAGCTGTCATTCATCAAAACCAACGGATGATGTTTATAAAGCGCCACCCAATGGAGTTGTTTATGATACCCCGGATGATATTGTAAAAAAGAAAGACCTGATCATGCAGCGGGTTGTAATAACGAAGACCATGCCACAGAATAACAAAACAAATATTACACAGAAAGAAAGAGACCTGATACGGTGTTGGATAGAGCAGGGGGCGGAAGTAAAATAAGTTTAGAAGGTTTAGGAGTTTAGTTTTAACGGTTTAAAAATTAGTCGTGACATTAAGTGATTTTAATGAACTGGATAAGGTAGCTGCAACAAACGAGTTGTTCAGTTGTTGTGGTTCAGAATTATGGGTTTCATTAATGATGAAACAATTTCCATTTGCATCAGCGCAGGAATTGATCGATAAAGCCACCCTGCTATGGTATGATAAATGTACTGCAACAGACTGGCTGCAATCTTTCACTCATCATCCAAAGATCGGCGACACAAATAGTTTAAAAGAAAAGTTTGCTGGTAAAGAACAGGCTGGTGTAGCCGCAGCATCCAACGAATTAATCGAAGCACTGGTAAAGGGCAATAAAGATTATGAAAATAAATTTGGGTTTATCTTTATAGTGTGTGCAACTGGAAAATCAGCAGGTGAAATGTTAGGTTTATTACATGACAGGATAAAGAACAATAGTAAAGAAGAAATAAATATTGCAAAAGGTGAGCAACATAAAATAACCATCATCCGCTTTAAAAAATTATTAGCGGCTTCCAACTTTCAATTTTTAAAAATGAGTCAACTTACAACACATGTCCTGGATACTTCCATCGGTAAGCCCGGCGCATCAATAACCATACGGCTGATGTGTAAAGTAAATGATATCTGGCAAACTATGGCACAGGGCCTAACGGATATTGATGGAAGGATCGGTGATTTTTTACCCCCTGAAAAAAAATTAACGCCCGGTGTTTACAAATTGATATTTGAAACAGGAAATTACTTTGCATTAAATAATATAAAAGGGTTTTATCCTGAAGTGGAGATACAGTTTACGGTTTTTGATGATACGCATTATCATGTACCGTTGCTGATCAACCCGTTTGGGTATTCTACTTATCGGGGCAGTTAAACACCCCTCTCTATCTCTCCCAAAAGGGAAAAGGAAAAGAAGAAGATTTTATCGGAGATAGAAGTGAAGAATACTCTATTTAAAAAGTATTGAATTATTCAACTGCCCACTTCGGGTTCCCTCTCCTTTGGAGAGGGGTTGGGGTGAGGCCAAAAAAAAAATATAATGAGTTTTACAATTCCAGCAAATAAAAAAGAACTGTTGTTTGGCAAATTAAAAGAAGCCAATACCGCATTTCAACAAATTTATCCGGGCGACAGAAGCGAACGCCAGCCAGTACATACTGTATATGGTGGCGCCAACCTTTTTAAATCGGATTCAGCCAAAACGCTTGGCATAAGGGCACTGGAAATTTTTGAAACCTATGCACCGGATCCTGTCATCTTTGGTAAAATATTTGGAATAAATGACGGCAAAGATTTTAGCAGTTTAATTTACAATAAAGTAATAGTAAAATTAAAAACAGAAGCCATTGAAGATTTCAGGATAGATTTTGAAGATGGTTATGGTAACCGAAGTAATGAAGAAGAAGATGAAACAGCCCGTACCGTTGCACTGGAAGTGGCAAAAGGAATGGCAGTAAATTCATTACCGCCGTTTATTGGTATTCGGATAAAACCATTCACCGAAGAAATGAAAGAAAGAGGTTTGCGCACGCTGGATATTTTCGTAAGCACATTGGTAAAAGAAACGGCCGGAAAATTACCTGGTAATTTTATTGTGATGCTGCCCAAAGTTACTATTCCTGAACAGCCTGAAACACTTGCCCGTTTTTTTGATATCCTGGAAGAAGAATTAAAAATGGAAAAGGGAATTTTAAAAATGGAAATGATGGTAGAGACCACTCAATCTATAATGGCATTTGATGGTACCAACCCTTTAAACAAATTTATTACAGCAAGTAATGGCCGATGCATTGCCATGCATTTTGGCACCTATGATTATACTGCCAGTTGCAGCATCACAGCTAAATACCAGGAGATGGATCACCCGGTTTGTGATTTTGCACATCATATGACAAAAGTGGCATTGGCTCATACCGGCATCTGGCTTAGTGATGGAGCAACTAATACCATGCCCATTGGCCCTCACCGCGGAGAAAATTTAACTGAAGCGCAATTAGAAGAAAATAATAACGTTGTACATCATGCATGGAAAAAAGGATATGATCATATCCGCCATTCTTTATGGAATGGTTTTTACCAGGGATGGGACCTGAACCCGGCACAGTTTGCTATGCGTTATGCAGCCGTGTTTGCGTTTTTCCTTGAGAGTTATGACGATGCAGTAGAACGTTTGAAAACATTTGTTGAAAAAGCAGCAAGAGCAACATTGATAGGAGACGTATTTGATGATGCAGCAACCGGACAGGGCTTACTGAATTATTTTTTAAGGGCTTTAAACAGTGGTGCAATTACCGAAAAAGAAGTTTTGGTAACAGGGTTAACATTGGATGAAATACGCGGACGATCTTTTAAAAAGATATTAGAAAACAGAAAAATTAAAAAATGAATATCTGGGAATTCATACACGAAAAACTTTTTGACGATATAAAAGTAATGTTATTATATGTATTGGAAAGTGAAGGAAGTTCCCCGGGAAGAAGAGGTTTTAAAATGGCTGTGGCGGCTGATGGAACATTTTGCGGTACCATCGGCGGTGGTATAATGGAACATAAGTTTACAGAAAATTCAAAATCTTTGTTGCGGCAAAACGAATCAAAGGTTTTGTTACAGAAACAATATCATTCCAAAGAACATAGCGCTAACCAATCCGGTATGATCTGTTCGGGTAGCCAGTTAAATGTTATGATACCGCTTTCGAAGGGAGATAAAAAAACGATCTATAATATTTATGCTTCCAATGGAAAAACGATCCGGATTTCACCAGGGGGAATACTGCTTGTGCCGGATGAACCAACAGGACTTCAATATAATTCTGATGAAGATTGGGTTTATACAGAAGCGGCAATACGCGGACCGGTTATAAATATTATTGGTGGCGGTCATGTTAGCCTGGCTTTATCCGAACAGATGGCTTTCCTTGGATTTTATGTAAAAGTGTATGACGACCGCCCGGGTGTAAATACTCTTTTAGAAAATAATTTCGCCAATGAAAAAATTATCATACCCGCTTATGATCAGTTAGCACAATACATTAATCCGGGTAATAACGAATATGTAGTGATCATGACAGTTGGATACCGTTCTGATAAAATAGCATTAAAACAAATTTTAAAAATACCTTTTTATTATCTTGGGCTTTTGGGCAGCGATAATAAAATAGAGCTGTTGTTCAAAGAATTAAATGAAGAAGGCATTGTTGCCGCTGAATTAAAAAATGTATTTACACCGATCGGGATAAATATACATAGTAAAACCACGCATGAAATTGCTGTTAGTATTGCAGCACAGATCATCCAGGAAAAAAATAAAGCATTGCCAACCGGGCGTAAAAAGGATATTGTAATGTAAATAATGCAGCTTTTTACCAGTTGCAATTTTCAGCTGATTTTAATACCTTGGTTCCTTAAAAAATTATCACTTTAATTTTTATGTATGAAAATGAATGCAGGTGCATGGATCGGATTGATTGGTGGCCTTATCGGTATCACCGTTGCTATATGTAGTGTTTTGGCAACTGGTGGTTCGTCGGGTATATATATGGCAGCAGGTATTGTGCTAGTATTCGGCGGTATGTTCTATCTTTTTTACAGATTGTTCTTTGCACCTATGATCCTCGCCAGCCGGTTGCAAAAAACAGGTATCCCGGGAAAAGCTATAATCAAAGAAGTACACGATACCGGAGTTACTGTTAATAATAGCCCGCAGATAAAATTAATATTGGAAATAAAAAATTCTTATGGGCAGGTGTATACTGTAACTGTTCGCACACTGATATCCAGATTGCAACCACAGATGTATCAGGCCGGAATGACAGTACCCATATTGATCGATCCTAAAAATGAAAACATTGTGGTTATTGATTATAGTGGCGGCACTCAAAACCGCAATACCGCAAACAACAGTAAGATCAATCTGAGTTTTACAAAAGAAGAATTACTGAAACAACAACAAGAGGGAGATGCCATACGCCTTACTGGAAGATCGGCAAGGGCTATCATTAAAAAATATACCTGGCTCGGCTTGTATATCAACGGCAATAATCCTTATGCAGAAATGGAGATAGAGGTATTACCTGATGATGCGCCTGCTTTTCAAAGTAAAGTAAAAGGTGCAATTAGTGAACAATCCGTTGCTAAATACCAGGCAGGGCAAGAAATATTTGTAAAGTTTGATCCGAATGATAAGAGTAAAGTAGCGATCGATCATTCGTAAAAAACGACTACGCAGCGCTTACAACAACCCAATGCTACCTGCTGGCCTTCGTTGCCCTGCACTACAAGTATGTGCGAATTTGTAAAATGATTTCAGTCTGTTGAATGTGTCCCACTCTACGTTGGCTATTTCTTGTTTAATAATTCTTTTACTTTCTTTTTCAAAAGTTTTTTGTATGGCAGGTAGAGTTGGATTTTGAAAGTTTGGGTTTGGTATTTTTGATATAATAGCTCACGTTCCTGAATTAAACCCCCGTCACTTCTTACAGTTTTTTCATCAACTCCTGCGCTTTGTTATACACCCCGGCATCTGCAGGTACCTTATTCAACCATTCTTTGCAGGTAGTTTTATTTTTTTCTTTCAAATAACCGAGCGCCACGTAAAAGGCAGCATCATACCTGAACATTGAAACTCCGTTATACATTTCCATCAATGCTGCCCTGGAATTTTCAACCTGGCCGTTTTGTAGTAAGGCGATGCCAAAATAATATTTCACAAATGCATTTTGCGAATCGGTTTTTAAAATTGATTCAAACAATAGAATGGCAGAACTGAATTTTTTATCATTAAAAAATAATGTTGCTTTTTTCAAGAGGCTGTCAGAAGATTCGCCTCTTTCTGTTATTGCTGGCATTTGTGTACTGGCATATTGCTCATACAGGTTCTTTTGCCATGGTTGCCATATGGTTAACATTACAACCATAATAAGAACAGCTGCAACTGCTGAAATCCATCTTGTACGGCTGAATGAAACGATTTTAACTTTTATTTTTTCAGACGAATCTTTTCCGGCAAAGTATTTACCCCGAAATTCTTCTAATGTATTAAGTAATGCTATTTCATTTTCGTCAGTATTCATTTTTATTTTTAGTATCTCATTCACCTCCCTCGTCAGTTCTACTTCTTTTTGCAGATCAATATCCATTTGTATTTGTTCTTCAAACGCACTCGTTTCATCAGCGTTCATTTCTCCATCGAGATACCTGCTTATCTTATCGTGGTCAAACTCTTTCATTTTATGATGCCTGTTTTATTTTGATCATTTTTACCAATTCAGCAGTACATTCAGATTTTTTCTTTCGCAGGTAAGCATAGCTAACGCCCAGTTCTTCTGCCACTTCTTCCTGTGGTTTATTGCCAAGGCATTTGCTGATGATCTCACGGCAACGCTCACCCAGTTTTTCAAACATAGACATGAACAATTTTGCTTTATCATCCTGCAATTGCATTTGCTCTGCTATGGCAAATACATCTTCCCCGATCTCAGATAAATCTTCAGTGCTTTTTGTTACCCCTTGCCGGCCTCTTTTTTTCAATTCATTCAACCATTTACGTTTACAAACAAGTAGTAGAAATGGCTCAAAGGGACAGGTAAGTTGTAAGCCCTTGTATTGGGCCTGCTGGTAAATATCAATTAATGATTCCTGGAAAATATCGGCAGCGTCATCTTCGAAGCCGTTGTTTTGGATGATATAGGTCTTCACTTTAGCCGCAAAGCGGTTATATATTTCTTTAACCAATAAAGCGTCATTATGCAACAGTGCATTAACGAACCGCTGGTCGGCATGAATAATTTTAGCAGTTGAAGACATTGTAATTATCCGCTATTTCTTAAATATACTTCTCTTTTTTAAAAAACTATAAAATAGAGGTAACAAAATCAAAGAGTTGTTGATATAACCCTGTAAACCATCGGGGGAAGCCGAAAAACCATAACAGAGTAGGCACCAAAAACAAAAACTATTATCATGAAAAGGAAATTATTTTTATCAGCAATTGTTGGCTTCTTTTTATTATTCTGTACTGCCAGTTGTAAAAAAGAAGGGCTTGAAGCCGGTGGCGGTGCTGCAGCTGCAGGAAAAGCAAATCTCACCATTGAAACAGTAACAGGACCTACAAAAGAAGATTGCGGAGGATTTTTGTGGCAGGTAAAATTCAACTTAAACGATGCAAGTGCCAAAGGCGGATGGATCGTGCAGCAAATTACCTACGACCAGAATGTGATCAAATGTCCAAACACCGCGTACATTAATAAAAAAATAACTTATTGGGAAGCCTGGCGGGTTACTGCAGGAACCAAGGGCGATAGCGAAAGGCTGGCCGGCAAATTTAATTTTGATGACCAATACAGTTCACCGAATTTCCCAGATACAAAAGGCAATACAACGTTAACAGGTGTAGTTAAATTTTTTGAAGGACTGGAATTACCTGCCGGCTTTAAAAAAGGGAATAAAGACACTTATGCCGGCGACTTGCCCGCTACAACAGATAAACCGGATTTTTGGAATGCTACACATTCAGCTGATCATAACCTCAGTTATGTATGGAATTGCTGTACCAATCCCGGTACCGGAGCTTTAACGCATACTATTACTGAACCTAAACCTGCTATTTATATTCCTGCCGATCTGAATAAACTGGATAACACAGGTAAATTGATAATTCTTATTCCGGGCTGGGTCTATAATAATTCAGGTACTTCACAACAATTGATAACAATTGCCAGGCAGATACAAAATACCACTTCACCTGCCGGATTGCATAATTCATTGGTTAATTATGAAAAAGTTTTTGCCGGAACAAGTGATTATGTTGACCAGATGTCGAAAGTGTATTTACTGCTGCGTGTAATGTATCAGTTACCACAGGAAATGAACAGCAGCAATG
>JAYVUE010000147.1:0-8504 GCA_043788195.1 Chitinophagaceae bacterium | reverse complement strand
CACCGGCGAAGATATAACCATTGGTGGCCTGGCAGAAACAATAAAAAAGATAACGGGCTATCCCGGCCAAATAAAATACGATAACAGTAAGCCCGATGGAACTCCCCGCAAATTGATGGACGTAAGTAAGATCAATGATCTGGGCTGGAAAGCTTCAACGAAATTAGAAACCGGATTACAAAAAGCTTATGCTGATTTTATACGCCTGCATGGCTGATATATTTCAAAAATAACTGTAAACCCAACTCCTTCAGACTATCAAGTTCATAGCTGATATTTTTTGTAAAATAAGTTTCAAGATCAACAGATTCATTAGAGATGTTTTTTATAACATCAGGCAAATGCTCCAATCCAAATTGATTGGCATTATTAAAATCTGTTTTAAATTTTTCATCCATCTCATTTGTACTAACCCAGGCCGCAAAAACAAATGGAAGGCCCGTCATTTCAAACCAGGCTGTTCCCAGGTCGTAACTATATTTTGAAAATCCGTGTTGACTGATCGCCCTGTCACCAATGATCAATCCCGCTGTAGTACCCGAAATTTTTTTTTCATAACCCTCCGGAGCATTAATTAAAACCGGGGAGATCTGCCAATGCGATGCCAATAAGATCTTTAACAGGGCAACAGAAGTTTTACTTTGATAATCCAGTAAAACAGTATTTACCTGGTGCAGCGGCACATCACTGAATAAACATACACTATACACTTCGCCGCTGCAGCCAATACAATAATCGGATAGGATAAAACTTTCCCGTAAAGCAGGGATAACAGCTACCGGCACCAGGCCTATATCGATCTGTTTACTCAATAAACCTGCCGCAATATTAGCCGGGTGATCATAGACCAAATCGATCTCATCCTTCATCATTCCCAGCTCAAAACCATAGATCAGTGGTTTTGTATTTAAGTAGTTAACCGCTCCAACCTTTATCTTCTGTATCAATTAGTGTATTTTTGCGGCAAATTTAATGCAACGCCATGAATTTAAATCAACTCACAGCTATCTCACCAATTGACGGACGATACCGGCATCAGCTACAACAGCTGGATGAGTATTTTTCGGAATATGCTTTAATTAAATACAGGGTCATCGTTGAAGTAGAATATTTTTTATTTTTATCTGAAAAGAAATTTTTTAAACCGGATGCAGCAACAAAAAAACACCTGCAGGGTGTTATAGATAATTTTTCATTAGCCGATGCAGAACAAATAAAACTAACCGAACAAACCACCAATCACGATGTAAAAGCAGTTGAATATTTTTTAAAAAATGAACTGGAAAAATGCAATGCCGGTCACTTAAAAGAATGGATACATTTTGGGTTAACATCACAGGATATCAATCATACTGCTGTTCCCTTGCTTTGGAAAAACAGCATTGAACTGGAATATTTACCCGCCGTGCTGAATCTGCAAAACAATATTTATAACCTGGCAGTGCAATGGGCCAATGTACCCATGCTGGCACGTACACACGGGCAACCGGCATCGCCTACACGCCTGGGAAAAGAGTTGATGGTTTATGTAGAACGGATCGAAAACCAGGTACAGTTATTCAGTTATATACCTTTTACTGCAAAATTTGGCGGCGCAACTGGAAATTTTAATGCACATCATGTTGCATTTCCGAAATACAACTGGATAAAATTTGCAGATGAATTTGTTGAAAATAAATTAGGACTGCAACGCCAGCAATACACAACTCAAATTGAACATTACGATGTTTTGGCTGCACATTTTGATGCCATCAAGCGCATCAACAATATCTTAATTGATCTTTGCCGTGATCTTTGGACCTATATCAGTATGGATTATTTTAAACAAAAAACAAAAAAAGGTGAAGTTGGTTCAAGTGCCATGCCACATAAGGTAAACCCGATTGATTTTGAAAATGCAGAGGGTAACCTGGGTATCGCCAATGCTTTACTGGAGCATTTTTCGGCCAAGTTACCGGTATCCAGGTTGCAAAGAGACCTTACCGATTCTACGGTGTTAAGAAATATCGGTATGCCTGTTGCACATACTATCCTGGCCATCCGTTCTGCAGAAAAAGGCATCAGCAAATTAGTTTTAAATGAATCAAAATTGAAGGCCGATCTTGATAATAACTGGGCTGTTGTTGCAGAAGCCATTCAAACCATATTGCGCCGGGAAAATTACCCAATGCCCTATGAAGCCTTAAAAGATTTAACAAGAGGTAAAACTATGATTGATAAAAAACTCATTCATCAATTCATCAGCCAATTAAAATTATCGGCTGCAATTAAAAAAGAGTTGAAAAATATTACGCCGCATAATTATACAGGCGTTTAAAAATAAATTATTAAAATGTTTGCTGATACTTTATGAAAAAAATATTATTGTTCATTTTCTTATATGGTAATGTAGGTATTGCGCAGGTAAAACCCGAAGAGGGTTTAAAAGCTTATTATCCTTTTAACGGTAATGCCAATGATGCCAGTGGCAATCACAATGATCCGATTTTTAATAATGCCACATTAACGGCCGACCGTTTTGGTAAACCCAACAGGGCTTATCATTTTAACGGGATCAATAGTTATATGCAATTCCGCAATAGTGTTTCACTTAATTTTTCTAAACAGATCACTTTATTTCTTTGGGTAAGGCCAACCGGATTTTACCAGGATGTTTGCCATGCCAGTTCCGTAATCAGTAAGGGCGGGGGCAATTACCAACCCGGCAACTATGCCATACGGTTTGATGATGCTTTATACACCAATGGAAATGGATGTAATGATTCCATAACTGATGATCTTCATCAGAATTTCAGGGGTACCGGAACTGTTCTAACTCCATACACACCCTACATCAACAAAGATCAGTGGTACGCAGTGGTTTATACCAATGATGGTACAAATGCAAAATTGTATGTTGATTGCCAGTTAAAATATGAATTGACTTTTCCCGAAGTTTTTACAAATACCGAAGACTTGTTTTTTGGAAAGTCGGATGACCAATACTACCCTTTTTGGTTAAATGCAGATCTGGACGAAGTACGAATATACAACCGCACACTTTCTGAAAAGGAAATGTTTACTCTTTGTAATAATAAACCAATTAAACCAATTGTTGTGAAACACCTTCCGGAGAAGCCAATTAAGATGAAGCCGGTTACAGTGAAACCCGATACGGTGAAGCCCATTTTGGTGAAGCCAATAATTGAAAAACCAATTGCAATAAAGCAGGATACAGTTAAAAGTTTAGCCCCGATAAAAATTGACCCTCCGCTTGAAAAAAGAAACAACGAATTGGTAAAACAAATTGAAGTAGATCATGATTCAATAACTGTTATTTTATATGACAATGGTGTTATCGATGGCGATAGCGTAACACTGATATTCAATGATAAAATACTTACCACACATCAATTACTTACTGATAAACCAATCAGTTTTACTATTAAAATAAACCCGGGTAACAGCCGCAATGAATTGGTTATGTATGCCGAAAATCTTGGCAGTATCCCACCCAATACAGCTTTAATGATAATTTACGATGGCAATAAAAGATACGAACTAAATGTTAGCAGCACAAAGAATACTAATGGGGCGGTTTCGTTTAGATTGAGGGAATGAAGAAGCTATTAGCTTTTAGCAATAGTTCAAAGACTGAAACATCTTTTACTATCCGATAATCTTTCTTATTGCCAACTGCTTACTTCACAAACTGAATATGGGGGCTAATAGCTAAAGGCTAGCAGCTTCACTTATGAATTTCACTCGTAAAATGAAACTCAATATCGGGGTTATTATCTTTTTCAGTTTTTAAAAACCATTCGCTGTTGGCCAGGTAAACAACATGGCCATCTTTATCTGCAGCAATATTTGCCTGTTTAAAACGGGTAAAATCTTCCAGTTTTTTTGGGTCTTTGGAGGTTAGCCAGCAAGCTTTGTAAAAAGGCAGATTATTCATTTGTACTGATGCCCCGTATTCCTGTAATAAGCGATATTGAATTACTTCAAACTGTAATTCACCAACGCAACCGATTATTTTTTTATTGCCACCGAATTGGGTAAATAATTGAGCCACCCCTTCATCAGTTAATTGCAACAAACCTTTTTCAAGTTGTTTGGTTTTCAATGGATCTTTATTAACTACTTCTTTAAATATTTCAGGAGAAAAACTTGGTATCCCTGTAAAGTAAAAATCTTCTCCTTCAGAAAGTGTATCCCCGATCTTAAAATTTCCGGTATCAAATAAACCCACTACATCACCCGGGTAAGCATCTTCGATCACTTCTTTTTGGCGGGCCAAAAAACTATACGGATTGTTGAAACGAAGGTCACGTTGAAGGCGCACATGATGGTAATAAGTACTGCGCTCAAACTTTCCACTGCATACCCTTAAAAAAGCGATCCTGTCACGGTGTTTGGGATCAAGGTTGGCGTGAATCTTAAAAATAAATCCGCTGAATTTATCTTCTTCAGGATTTACTTCACGTACAGTAGTATGCCTGGGCCTTGGTGTGGGTGCAATACGTATAAATGTATCCAGCATTTCTTTTACACCAAAATTATTTACGGCGCTTCCAAAAAATACAGGCGCAGTCTCTCCACTTAGATAATCTGCAATATTGATCTCCCCGTATACGCCATCGATCAGTTCAATATCTTCCCTCAATGTATTGGCATCGGCCTCCCCGATCTTTTCAGACAATATTTTTTCACTCAGATCTTTTATCTCCACAACATCTTCGTCATTGGCTTTTGTGCCGGCGGCAAAGAGTACCAGTCTTTTTTTATCAAGGTCGTAAACGCCTTTAAAATCTTTACCGCTGTTGATCGGCCAGGTACTGGGGTGCAGGTTAATTTTTAATTCATTTTCAATTTCTTCCAAAAGATCAAAGCGGTTCTTCCCATCCCTGTCCATTTTATTGATGAAAACGATAACCGGTGTTTTGCGCATCGCAATTACTTCCATCAGTCTTCTTGTCTGGGCTTCCACTCCATTTACACTATCGATCACCAGCACCACACTATCAACAGCTGTTAAGGTCCGGTAAGTATCTTCTGCAAAATCTTTATGTCCCGGTGTATCCAGCAGGTTGATCAGGTGGCCGTTATATTCAAAGGTCATAACGCTGGTGGCTACACTGATACCACGTTGTCTTTCGATCTCCATAAAATCACTGGTGGCGTGTTTTTTTATCTTATTACTTTTTACGGCGCCTGCAGTTTGTATGGCTCCGCCGAATAACAGGAATTTTTCCGTTAATGTGGTCTTACCTGCATCCGGGTGAGAGATGATGGCAAATGTTTTGCGTTTATTTATTTCGTTGATATACTTCATGTGTTTAAGCTATTAGCTTTTAGCTGTTAGCCTTTAGCTGCAGACCTTTGATTCCAGCAGCTATTAATTCTTAGATAACTGTTTGCCAAGGTCAGAAATTTCATTTTATGAACTGGTGCTAATAGCTAAAGGCTAACAACTAACAGCTTTTCCGGGCGCAAAGGTAATGCATGAAACCACTCATACATTTTACCATCACAATTAATTTGCATATCGTAATTTTGAAAAATGCGAAGGTCGCTGAACATCTTATTAAATTCTTTACGACTTACTTTTCAGGAACTGAGAGTAAATAAACTTCGTACAGCGCTAAGCCTTACCGGTATTGCTTTTGGTATATTTTGTATCATTGGCGTATTAGCTGCTGTAAACAGCCTTGAACGTAATATTCAGAGTGAAGTAAAAAGCCTGGGCAGCAATACTATTTACATTGATAAATGGGATTATAGCGGAGGGCCAGACAAGCCGATGTGGAAATACAGGGCAAGGCCCGTAGCCAAATACGAAGAAGTGGATATGATAAGAAAACGATCCCAATTGCTTGAAGATATTTCATTTCTGATGCAAACCGGTGGAAGTATTTCATACAAAGATGATGTGATCCCTTCTGCAGTTATTTATGGCATTACTGAATCTCAAATGACCTTACAACCTATTAAATTTGATGTTGGCCGTTTTTTTTCATCAAGCGAATTTGAAGCAGGTAGTAATATTTGCCTGATAGGATTTGGTAATGCAGAAAGTTTATTCGGCAGCAGTGAAAGGGCATTGGGAAAACACATTGAGATCCGTGGAAAAAAAACTACCATTGTAGGTGTTATAAAAAAAGAAGGAAAGAATTTTATTGGTTGGGATTATGATAATTGTGTGATGTTACCTTATACTTTTTGCAAACAGTTATTTCAGGTAGAAAACGCTAACCCTATTTTAATAACCAAAGGTAAAGAAGGTGTAACTACAGATGCACTCAGTGATGAGTTGCATGGAATTATGCGGCAGATAAGGAAATTGAGTCCAACAGAAGAAGATAATTTTTCATTGAACAGTGTGGAAGCATTCAGTAAAGCCATCACCGGATTTTTTTCTGTGTTGAATATAGTAGGAGGTATTGTAGGCGGAATAAGCCTGATCGTTGGATTATTTGGCATTGCCAATATCATGTTTGTAACAGTAAAAGAAAGGACCGCGGTGATTGGATTGAAAAAAGCAATAGGAGCCAAAAAAAGCAGTATACTTTTTGAGTTTCTGCTTGAAGCCATTATATTATGTTTGATGGGTGGTGCTATTGGATTATTTTTTGTATTCATTGGTACAATCATATCATCGAGAGCGCTGAATTTTCCCATCTTTATTTCAATCCCTATGCTGATTGCCACGATCATTGTTTGCCTGCTGGTGGGTATCATTGCCGGCATTTTCCCCGCTTCCAGGGCTGCAAGGCTTGATCCGGTGGTGGCCATACGATCCAAATAATTTTAAATGATAAATGTTGAATGTTGAATTACTTTTGTGTGCTATTAGCCGTTAGCAGCGAATATTGAGCTGCCAACATTCAACATTCAACATTTAACATCTATCACAACCATTTTAGCCATAGAATCTTCCTGCGATGAAACAGCTGCTGCGATTTGCCGTGATGGTAAGATATTATCAAATATTATAGCCAACCAATCAGTTCACGAACAATATGGCGGCGTAGTACCCGAACTCGCCAGCAGGGCACATATGCAGAATATTGTACCCGTTGTTGAAGCTGCATTGCAGACTGCCAACTGCCAACTGCCAACTATAGACTGTATTGCCTTTACACAGGCCCCTGGTTTAATTGGTTCTTTACTTGTAGGAAGCCAGTTTGCAAAATCCCTTGCATTGGCTTTAAACAAACCCCTTGTAGCCGTGCATCATATGCAGGCACATGTATTGGCCAATTTAATTCCTGATGAAAAACCTGCATTCCCTTTTTTATGTCTCACTGTCAGTGGCGGACATACGCAGATAGTACAGTGCAATTCTCCGATCCATTTAAAAGTAATTGGCGAAACCATTGATGATGCAGCAGGTGAAGCTTTTGACAAAACTGCAAAATTATTGGGGCTACCCTACCCTGGCGGACCTTTAATTGATAAGCACGCCGCCAAAGGTGATCCTGCCAGGTTTAAATTTCCTGAGCCACAAATTCCCGGTCTTAATTTTAGCTTTAGCGGTTTAAAAACTTCAATTCTGTATTTTTTAAAAAATGCAGGTGAAAGCAATGTTTTTAAAGAGAAATTTTTAGCTGATGAAACCACCCGTCAAAAATTCATTACAGAAAATCTTACAGATATCTGTGCTTCCATACAGGAAAGGATCATCAGCATTTTACTAAACAAATTAAAAAAAGCTGCAACCGAAACAGGTATCACAACTATTTGTTTGGCAGGTGGAGTTAGCGCCAACAGCGGATTACGTAAAGCGTTTACTGCTTTGGGTGAGCAGCAGCAATGGAAGACCTTTATACCTGCCTTTGAATACTGTACTGATAATGCAGCAATGATAGCCATTACGGGGTATTATAAATATTTAGAAAAAGATTTTGCAGCATTGAGCATAAGCCCCTCTGCGAGGTCAGAATGGTAATTAAACCACAGATTACACAGGTTTAGCCACAGATTAACACAGATAAGTACATTTTTAATTTGTGTAAATCTGTGTTAATCTGTGGTTAAAAAATAAATCTGTGGCTAACACTTACTTTCAATTCAAACAATTCACCATCCACCAGGATAAATGTGCCATGAAAGTTTGTACTGATGCATGCTATTTTGGAGCATACACAACTGATGCATTGAAGCATTCAACACTTAACATTCAACATATTCTCGATATTGGTACAGGTACAGGCTTGCTTTCATTAATGATTGCACAAAAAGATCCAGTTGCACAGATAGATGCTGTAGAAATTGATAAAGCGGCGTTTCAACAGGCCAAAGAAAATTTTGAAGCATCCCCCTGGAAAGACCGTTTGCATATTTTTAATACTGATATTACAGATTTTAAACCTGGTAATAAATATGATCATATCATTTGCAATCCCCCTTTTTTTGAAGATGACCTGAGATCAACTGATGAATTTAAAAACAAGGCAAAACATGAGGGTTCACTCAATTTCGATATCCTGCTTAAAATTGCCGGAACATTTCTTAGTGAAAAA
>JAYVUE010000146.1:0-8109 GCA_043788195.1 Chitinophagaceae bacterium | reverse complement strand
TTTTAGGGGACAGGGGTATGGCAGATAAATTTACCAGGTATACTAAACTTTACATTCTCATTTTTTTAATGTTTTTGTCAATACCCGTGGTTATTGGATTAGTGATCGGCGCCTTTTATGGGTTTTCAAAATTAATTTCTTTTGGTCCGGTTGATATTGTTTTTCAATTACTCATTATTTCTGTTCCCGCGGCTGTGTTTGCATCTGCTGATGTTATTTTTTTTAAACGGACAAAGCAGCATCCCTCTGTAATTATCCGTACATGTTCTAAAATATTATTTGTTACAGGAATTATATTTTGCACTGTTTTCCTGGTAATGGATATACTGGCTTTCTTTAAAAAACCCGGTAACGATATTGCTGATTACCGTTGTTTCAGTATCACTTTTCTGGCAACCAATATCGGGGGGCTTTTTCTGATCGCAATTATTCAGGCCTTTACTACAAAAAAAGAAAAAGACTGGATGGACAGGCTAAGTGAAAAAGAAGAATTGGTATAAAAAAATTCCCATCCCGTAAAAACGGGACGGGAATACTTTAACCCTTAAAACAACTAACATGGATCTGTTAGCTAACTTAACCACCAGTATATACGGGTAATTGTAATTAAGGGTTTTAAAAGTTTACAAATACTATTTTAATAACGTTGTTGCTCCTCTTTATTGATAAACCACAACCAGCTTTGGATGTTTTGTTGCATCAGGATGCCTGCTTGATGCAAACTGTCGGATATTATAAATGACCTCATTTTGAAGACCCATCATAAAACCATAATTGCCGTTGGTCATCATTGATGTTACAGTATTCTTTACATCAATATCTATAAGGTCAAAAAATGATTGTGAAGTGTGAGGAATGAGTACCTGTGTGAATGTTTCTGTAGCAGGCTGCTGGGCCCACGTAGTAGAACCACCAGTCCAGTTGGAAACAAGCCTTCGTATCCACATTGAATTATTAGGGCCAGAATTAGCATTTATCAGGTCACCATTAACAGGTGTGGGATTTGAATACAGGCTAAGCTTTGCAGATATGATCGTAGATCCTGGGGGGATTGAACTCAGATCGAATTTTATAGCACCCCTGGCGGTTAATGAAAGCCCATTCCATGTCCATGAACCTGCATCATCATCGATTACCTGAGATGAGGCATTAGTACCGCCCCATTCCGCAAAATTCATTTCATTGGGATTATTTGTTGGTTGTAAGGAAAGCGTCGTTGTAGAACCTGCTATTACTCTAACTGATGTTGTATCCACCCCTGTATAACCAAGGCTGTCGATAACCATAAATTGAAAATAATAAGTACCAGCTATCAACCCACTGATATTTGTATTAGGCGAACCTGGACTATGGATCACAGGTACATTTGGCCCGCTGATAAGACTCCATAAATATCCTACAATACGACCATTTTGTGAACTGCCTGTACCGTTAAGTGTAGTAGTAGTAACAGGTAATGTGATAACCCTTGACGGGCCTGCGTCAGCTACAGGAACATGAGTAGTTCCAAGCGGAACCAGTTGTGCAGGTTCTTTTTGACAACTGTTAAGCAGGGCCAGGGATATTAAAAATAAAAAAAGGCGTGTTAATGATCTCATAGAGGTTATTTTTCGCGAATGTAAGAAATTAAACAAAATATCAACTAAAACAGAATTAAAAAGTTCAGGTCAATGCCAGTTCCAGCACCTGTTGCATTGTTTTTACATAATGGAATTTTATACCTTTTATATACTGCTGATTTATTTCCATAACATCTTTTTCATTTTGCCAACACATGATGATCTCTTTGAGGCCGGCTCGTTTTGCAGCCAAAACTTTTTCTTTGATGCCACCTACAGGCAGTACCTGTCCACGTAAAGTGATCTCACCCGTCATGGCCAGGTAAGGTTTTATTTTACGTCCTGTAAAAGCACTTGCTAATGCCGATAGCATAGTAATACCTGCACTGGGTCCATCTTTGGGCACTGCACCTTCGGGAACATGTATATGAATATCTTTTTGGTGAAACATTTCCGGATCTATTCCTGATCTTTTACAATTGGCTTCCAGGTATGTAAGGGCAGTACTGGCACTTTCTTTCATCACATTGCCCAGGTTGCCGGTTAATTTTAATTCGCCTTTGCCATCACTTAATTGTGTTTCAATAAAAAGTATATCACCTCCTACATAGGTCCAGGCAAGTCCAACAGCAACACCCGGCATATTGGCTGTTTTATACAGATCATTACTATAACGTGGTTTGCTTAATATTTTTTCAACATCATTGGCAGTGATGGTAGCTTTCAGTTTCCCTTTTACAACAAATTCTTTTGCCTGGTAGCGCATTATACTTGCCAATTGCCGGTCTAATTCCCTTACACCACTTTCACGCGTATAGTCCTGGATAATTTTTTCAATTACTGTATCACTTATTTTAAAATTACTTTCATTGCTGTTGGCTGTTTTAGTTAACCCATGCATTTCTTTTTGCTTGGGCATCAGGTGGCGTTTGGCAATTTCAATTTTTTCTTCAACAGCATAACCACTGAGGTCAATGATCTCCAGCCGGTCTTTTAAGGCTGACGGTATATTATTAATATTATTGGCAGTGGCAATAAACAACACACGGCTCAGGTCATATTCCATCTCCAGGTAATTATCATAAAAAGAATTATTCTGTTCAGGATCTAATACTTCCAATAAAGCAGAAGAAGGGTCGCCACGATGATCACTTCCAACTTTATCAATTTCATCTAAGATCATCACCGGGTTACTGGATTTTATTTTTCGTATAGATTGTAAGATCCTTCCGGGCATTGCACCGATATAGGTTTTACGATGTCCGCGTATCTCACTTTCATCATGTAAACCACCTAAACTTACTCTAACATATTTTCGGTTAATGGCAGCAGCAATACTTTTGCCCAAACTTGTTTTACCAATACCCGGAGGGCCTAAAAAACAAAGTATAGGAGATTTCATATCGCCTTTTAATTTTAATACGGCTAAATATTCGAGGATCCTTTCTTTAATTTTTTGCATGCCATAGTGGTCATTATCCAGTATTTTTTTTGCTTTTTTAAGATCATATGAATCTTCAGTATAATCGTCCCATGGTAGGTCCAGCATCAGGTCTAAATGATTATACACAACAGAATAATCCGGTGTGGAGGGATGCATCCTTTCTAATTTTTCTACGCCCTTGGTAAACATTTCTTTTGCTGTAGCCGGCCATTTTTTACTTTCTGCTTTTTTTTGCATCTCTTTTACTTCGGCAACATTATCGCCACCCAATTCATCTTTAATGGCTTTCATTTGCTGTTGTAAAAAATAATCTCTTTGTTGTTTATCCAGTTCTGCCCTTGTTTTATTGGTTACTTTATTTTTTAATTCGGCATATTGCAATTCTGTTTGCATCAGGTTCATCAGTAATTCGGCCCTGGCTTTAATATTGCTGATCTCGAGCAAGCGTTGTTTTTCTTTAATGTCGGCATTTAAATTGCTGCTGACAAAATGAATTAAAAAAGAAGGGTTCTCAATATTCTTTAAAATAATTGCAGCTTCACTGGGAAGATTGGGAGAGAGGCTTACAATTTGTCCGGCCAGGTCTTTAATACTACTGACCATGGCATCAAAATCAGCATCATTTTTAAGCACTTCATCTGTAAGTACTTTAATTTTTGCTTTAAAATAAGGGTCATCTGTTGTCACTTCTTCTATTTTACAGCGCTTGCGGCCCTGGATGATAATTGTAGTGCCGCCGTCGGGCATTTTTATCATCTTGGCAATTTTAGCAACTGTACCAATATCTTCAAGATCGCTGATAGTAGGTTCTTCCACACTACTGTCTTTTTGCGCTACCACACCTATCAATTTGTCAGCCTTATAAGCATCTGTTACTGCTTTAATACTTTTATCCCTGCCTACAGTTATTGGAATTACAACTCCCGGAAACAGAACGGTATTGCGTAAAGGCAAAAGGGGCAATTCGTCCGGGATCACCTGTTCATCGCCATTTTCGTTGTCATCTTCATTCAATGGAATGATGGGCATAAACTCCATTTCATCTTCGGGTCCCTGTAAATAAAACTTCTTATCCATAATTTTCTAAATATAAAGTCAAAATGTCAAAGCGTACTACTAAATTGGTAATTTTTATATGAAATGGTATATGGTCAATATTAATGCCAGTTTGTGAAAGCTATTAGCCTTTAGCTGTTAGTTTTTAGCACCAGTATTAAACTTGAATAGTATTTGATATCACTACAGTATAGAAATAAATAATGAATTATGTCGAAAATCAAGCTAATCGCTAACCGCTAAAGCTAATAGCTAATAGCTTTCTTCCTAAATTTGCTCCATGTATATCAATTGCAGCGATACAGAACTGAAAATATTAAATAAAATTGCTTTTGCAGCAAAGGAACTCGGTATGCCTTGTTACCTGGTCGGTGGATTTGTGAGAGATAAAATACTGGACAGAGAAACAAATGATATTGATATCGTTTGTGTAGGAGATGGCATTGCACTGGCGCATAAAGTTGCACAACAATTTGATCCAATACCCGAAGTAAATTTTTTTAAAAATTTTGGAACGGCACAGATAAAAAAAGGAGAACTTGAAATAGAATTTGTTGGTGCCCGAAAAGAAAGTTACAATCATGACAGCCGAAAACCTGCAGTTGAAACAGGATCACTGGCAGATGACCAGAACCGCCGCGATTTTAGCATCAATGCTCTTGCAATAAGTTTAAATGAGGATGATCATGGCCAATTGATAGATCCTTTTAATGGCATTGGGGACCTGGATGCAAAAATTATTAAAACCCCTTTATCTCCGGGAATCACATTTAGTGATGATCCTTTACGAATGATGAGAGCTATCCGTTTTGCAGCCCAACTTAATTTTACAATTGAGGATAAAACTTTTGCCGCTATTACAGATAATGCTGAAAGAATAAAGATCGTAAGCGGAGAACGCATTGCAGACGAACTCAATAAAATTTTACTTTGTATAAAACCTTCAGTTGGTTTTGACCTATTGTATAAAAGTGGTTTATTGAAACTTATTTTTCCGCAAATGGTTGACCTTGCTGGGGCTGAATACATTGATGGGTTAGGGCACAAAGATAATTTCTATCATACGCTGCAGGTAGTTGATAACATTTCAAAAAAAACTGATGACCTGTGGTTGCGCTGGGCAGCTGTACTACATGATATAGCCAAACCTGTAACAAAAAAATTTGAAGAAGGGCATGGCTGGACATTTCATGGCCATGAAGTAATTGGCGGACGTATGGTACCTAAAATATTCACCAAACTTAAGTTGCCCCAAAATGAAAAAATGAAATTTGTACGTAAGCTGGTAGAATTGCATTTACGGCCAATAAGCCTCACCAAAGAAAATATAACGGATAGCGCCATCCGAAGATTATTATTTGATGCCGGCGAAGATTTTGACGCATTAATGACCTTATGTGAAGCTGATATAACATCTAAGAACAAACAAAAAGTGCAAAGGTTCCTCGATAATTTCGAAATGGTTCGTCAGCGTTGTGTTGAAGTAGAAGAAAAAGATCATTTGCGTAACTGGCAGCCGCCGGTAAGCGGTGAAATAATAATGCAAACTTTTAATTTATCTCCCTGCCGGGCAGTTGGCGATATTAAAAACGCTATCCGTGAAGCCATTCTTGATGGCATTATACCCAATGAATATGAAGCTGCTTATGCTTTTATGATGGATAAAGCAAAAGAATTTGGGATAGAGCAGAATTAAGAATTAAGAGTTAAGAGTTATGAGTTGATTTTAACTCTACACTCTAAATTCTACATTTTTAACTATGAATTCTCAATTGATTTTAAATTCTTAATTTTACCCCATGGCTATATTAAGATTCAGAATTTATTGGGAAGATGACGATAGTGTATATCGTGATGTTGCGATCCGTCATTCGCAGAGTTTTTTTGACCTGCATAGTTGTATCTTAAAAAGTTATGAATTTGATTCACAACATAAAGCAACTTTTTACAGGAGTAATGATAACTGGCTAAGGGGCAGAGAGATCTCCCTGGAAAAATATGATAAAGTATATAAAGCTGACCCCTTGTTGA
Source organism: Chitinophagaceae bacterium (assembly GCA_043788195.1). Lineage (GTDB taxonomy): Bacteria > Bacteroidota > Bacteroidia > Chitinophagales > Chitinophagaceae > Ferruginibacter. Next base: position 2,019 of record JAYVUE010000146.1, on the reverse strand, counting down.
TGCAGGAAACGCTGATCAGTACAGAGATCAGTAACCCTAATCAAAAATTCATTTACGAATATGATTTTAATAAGGTCTGGCATTTTATGGTTGAGTTAATCACGGTGGATAAGGAAGAAAATAAAAAACTAATCTATCCCTGTTGTGTCAGAACAGAAGGAATTGCACCCTCGCAATATGGTACAAAAGGAATTGTTGACAGCCGCCTGGCTGAAATGGAAGAGAAATACGACTTGCAGGCAACTGCTTTAGCCGATGGATTTACCGAAGAAGGGGATAGTGAAACTGAAACTGAAGCTGAAGAAGAAACAACAACAGATGAAGCAAATGACGGGTTTTAGGATACCGGATACTAGATGCTGGATACTAGATAGGCAGTTCAATCATTGAAGAGTTTTGCCTATTGACAATTGACCATTCTGGGTTCTTTACAAACTCAAAAACACTTCGTGAAAAAAAAATGCATTGTAATTGTAGGTCCAACAGCCGTTGGTAAAACTTCCCTTGCTATTCAAATTGCACAACATTTCAAAACTGATATCATTTCGGCGGATAGCCGTCAGTGTTTTAAAGAACTGAATATCGGCGTAGCCAAACCTTCTGCTGAAGAATTGAAATTGGTAAAACATTATTTTATCAATTCACATGCTATAAAGGATGAAGTAAATGCATCCATATTTGAACAATTTGCATTAGAAAGCGTAAATGAAATTTTTAAACAACATGATATTGCTGTAATGGTTGGTGGCACAGGATTGTATGTTAAAACATTTTGTAATGGCATTGATGAAGTGCCGGTTATTGATCCTGTTGTAAGAGAAAAAATTATTGCCGATTTTGAATGGGAGGGACTGGAGTGGTTGCAGAACGAAGTTGAAAAAAAAGATCCGCTGTATTTTGCCAAAGGAGAAACAAAAAACCCGCAACGATTGATGCGAGCATTGGAAGTAAAATTATCTACCGGAAGATCCATCATTGAATTTCAAACACGGCAAAAGAAGAAAAGGGATTTTAATATTATAATAATTGGTTTAGAATTACCCAAAGAACAGTTACATAAAAACATCAATAGTCGTGTTGATACCATGATAAAACAGGGCTTGCTTGCAGAAGTGAAAACCCTTTTACCTTTTAAAAAACTAAATGCGTTGCAAACTGTGGGTTACAGAGAATTGTTTGGCCACCTGGCCGGCGATCTGCCGTTGGAAGACGCCATTGAAATAATAAAGATCAATACCCGCCAGTATGCCAAGCGTCAAATGACATGGTTTAAAAAAGATGATGAAGTAAAATGGTGCAGACCGAAAATTGAACAGGTTCTGGAGATTATTAAAAATGCCCCGAAAACTCCCGGAACATTAGCAAACAATTAGTATTGGCTAAAATTTAAACCCAACTGTCAGCATCACATTCCCTTTTTGTTGTTTAACAGTTGCAAATGTATTTGCCCTGTCTTCAAGCCGGTATGGAAAGTTTACATCTTTGATAATGCTATGTATATAAGTAAGATCAATGAACATACCTTTATTGCGGTAACCCAATCCACCACTTAATAACATTTTGCTGGCTTTAAATGCAGCATCTTTATAGGGGTTGCTGTACCAGGCAAATCCTACTCTTGCCATGATGGTATTAAATTTTAATTCGCCGCCTACACGATAATTAAAAGCACCTTTATATTCTGCCTTTACCACATTGTTCAATGCGCTGTAATAGGCTTTGTCATTGGCTGTTGGGTTTTTATTATCATTGGTGAACCTGAATCCTTTATAATGAACATATTCAACATCTGCAGTAATAAACGCCCTTTGCTTTTTTACATCTGATACTTCCCTGAATACATAAGAAGCGCTTAACATCACTTTCATTGGCGTAACCTGTGTATACTTGTTTTCGCCTGGTTCATTATTGGTAAATGTGGCTGACGAAGTATTGAAATTTTGTACCGGGTTTTCCAGTTCAGTAGATAAAGTAGTAGTTCTTTTCTCTGTCAAAAACATCCAGGTAAGTGTATGTACG
>JAYVUE010000145.1:0-2025 GCA_043788195.1 Chitinophagaceae bacterium | reverse complement strand
TATTACGGAGATCCATTTCCATACTCCTGAAAAAAGCTTCTATCAGGTCGGGTGAAATATTATATTCCTTAACCGTGATCTGAAAACTATGTAAAATAGGGTTAAGGCTTATGCCTCTTTTAATAGCTGTATAGGTATCTTTTTTAAAATCGATAAGTAATTCTTCTTTATGGTATTGATGAAATGTATCTACGATCTCATCAGCAAAACGCACAAATCCATAAATATTATATATAGGACCACGCAGATCATGGTGTAATAATTTTATTGCACTACTGAAAGAAGTGCTATACTTCTCAGTAGTGGCTTTACTGAACTGTTGACTTAACTGATGGAAAAGGTTCATCATCCCTTTATAATTATTTGTTCTTAATTTATCTGATCACAGGTAATACTGAAATTTCATTAATTACCAAATTGTTTTATTACTTCTTTTGATACAACTTCACCACTTATTAAACTAGGTGGTACTCCCGGCCCCGGTACTGTTAACTGACCGGTGTAAAATAAGTTTTTTATTTTAATACTTTTGCATGATGGCCGTAAAATAGCTGTTTGTTTAAGAATATTGGCAAGTCCGTACGCATTTCCTTTAAACGAATTATAATCTTCAACAAAATTACTTACTGAGTAAGATCTTTTATAAATAATTGAATCCTGTATCGCCTGACCCGTTCTATTTTCAAATCTGGTAACAATTTTTTTAAAATAAGCGTCACGTAATTCCTCCGTATCGCCCTTTAAACCCGCTGCAACCGGAATTAAAAAAACCAGGTTTTCTGCTCCTACCGGAGCTACATTTTTATCTGTAACTGATGAAGCAGATACATAAAATAATGGATCGGATGGCCATTGTTCTGTTGTATAAATCTCTTTTCCATGCACGCCAAAATCTGTATCAAAAAACAAGGAATGATGTAAAACCCCATCCAGTTTTTTATTTAATCCTATATAATATAACAGGCAACTGGGCGCCATTACTCTTTTATTCCAATAGGCTTCAGTATATGTTCTGTATTCTTTGGGCAACAGATCGGTTTCAACATGGTGATAGTCGGCGCCACCTATTACAACATCGGTTTCAAAAACAGCATTTGTAATCTGATTGTTGCTGGTGTTTTGTGCAACAACTGTTTTTGCTTCTTTACCGGCAATGGTTATTGCTGATACATTGTGATCAAAATAAAATTTTACACCTAATTCTTTTGCCAGGCTATACATTGCTTCCACCACACTATACATTCCGCCTTGTGGATACCAGGTGCCTAATTTTATATCTGCATAATTCATCAGGCTGTATAATGCTGGCGTATCCTGTGGTAATGCACCCAAAAACAACACCGGAAATTCCATTAATTGCTGTAGCCGCTGATCTTTAAAATGTTTACCGATATGTGTTTTCATTGAAGTAAAAACATCCAGCTTAAAAAGACCTTTTACCAGGTCCCAATCTAAAAATTCTGTAAAAGACTGACCTGGTTTGTGTACCAGCTTATTAATACCAACTTCGTATTTATAAGCTGCTTCACTCATAAAACGGTCAAGTTGTAATCCACTGCCCTGTTCTAAGGTTTCAAATAATTTTTTCAGCTCCTGGTAATCTGCGGGTACGTCCATTTGACCCTCTTTCCAATAAACCCTATACGATGGATCAATTCTTTTTAGTTGATAATAATCAGTAACTTTTTTACCAAAACAATTAAAATAACGTTCAAATACATCGGGCATCCAATACCAGCTAGGCCCAATATCAAATACAAATCCATCGCCCTTCAGTTGCCTTGCCCTGCCGCCAGGTGTGTGGTGTTTTTCCAGTACGGTTACGTCCCAGCCTGCTTTTGCCATAAATGATGCTGCAGATAACCCTGCAAATCCACTACCTATAATTATTACCTTTTTCAATATACAAAAATAAGGCTATTCAATTTATATAAAGTCTAATAATTTATTTCACAAACTGTTTTCAATTCTTCATTTGGCTTTTGGAACATGGAGAACATTTTCCAAAATTCAATTTTTCTTTCT
>JAYVUE010000144.1:0-3565 GCA_043788195.1 Chitinophagaceae bacterium | reverse complement strand
CCATTGTTGTATATATCGGTTAGCTTCTTTTTCGATCTTTTTTTCAATCAGTTCATCACAGTCCTTTTGGGTTAATGTATCAAAGTGATAAGCACGTGGAATATTAATAAAAAGATCATTCCATTTAATAAACGGACCAAAACGCCCTTTTCCTTTGGTAATTGGTTTTTCATTGTAAAAACCAATCGGCGCATCTTCAATTTTTTTTGCAGTAATAATTTCAATAGCTCTTTCAAGGTCAACAGTAGATGGCTCTTCGCCTTTGGGTATTGAAATAAACTGGTCTCCAAATTTTACATAAGGGCCAAATCTTCCAATATTAACTGAAATTTCCAATCCTTCGTGCTCACCTAAGGGCGCACCTAATTTAAAAAGTTCCAGTGCTTCCTCCATAGAAATGGTTTCAATACTCTGCGATGCTTTTAATTTGGCAAACTTTGGTTTTTCATCCCCTTCTGCAACACCGATCTGCACCATTGGCCCATAACGGCCCATTCTTGCAATAACAGGTTTACCGGTTACAGTGTCTGTGCCCAATGCTCTTTCACCAACAGCACGTTCTGCATTTTCAAGCGTATGTTCTACGCCTGCATGAAACGGAGTATAAAAATCAGCCACCATTTTATTCCATACTATTTTACCATCGGCAATTTCATCAAACTCTTTTTCTATCTCTGCAGTAAAATTATAATCCATCACTTTATCAAAATGCTGGTTCAAAAAATCAGTTACCACCAATCCAAGGTCGGTAGGAAATAATTTACTTTTTTCGGCACCTGTATTTTCCTGGTCGGTTATTTTTTCTATCTTATCATTGGCAAGTTTAAGTATCCTGAAATTCCTTTTTACGCCATCCTTATCCTTTTTCTCAACATAATTTCTTTTAATTATCGTGGAAATAGTGGGGGCGTAGGTACTTGGCCGGCCAATACCCAATTCTTCTAATTTCTTTACAAGTGCTGCTTCTGAATACCTTGCACTGTGTTTGGTGAACCGTTCTGTTGCGGTCATTTGTTTAAAATCGAGTAACTGGCCAACCTGCAGATTGGGTAAACGGCTTTCATCATCATTGGTATCATCATCATCATCTTTACTTTCGAAGTACACTTTTAAAAAACCGTCAAATTTTATTACCTGCCCGCTGGCTGTGAGTTCTTCATTATTAGTACTGATATTTATTTTAGCAGTTGTGTTTTCAAGTTCTGCATCACTCATTTGTGATGCAATGGTGCGTTTCCAGATCAATTCATACAAACGGTTTAATTCCATGTCACCAACCGATTTGTTTTCCATATAAGTAGGGCGTATGGCTTCATGCGCTTCCTGTGCACTTTCATTTTTATTTTTGTATTTGCGTATTTGTAAATATTTAGCACCAAAATTTTTCCCAATTTCAGCTTTAATATCATCCATAGCAGTTTCGCCAAGGTTAACACTATCAGTACGCATATACGTTATCTTACCACTTTCATATAATTTCTGCGCAAGCAACATGGTCTTGCTTACGCCATAACCTAATTTCCTACTGGCTTCCTGCTGAAGGGTAGATGTGGTAAATGGTGCTGCTGGTGTACGTTTACCAGGCCTTACCTGAATATCCTTTACACTGTAATTAGCACCAATACAACTTTGTAAAAATTTTTCGGCATCTTCTGCTGCATTATATTTATTTCCTTCTGCTTTAAAAGAAACTGCCTTATCATTATTATCTGTTGCAGATAACAACGCATCAATTTTAAAACTGCTTACCGATATGAACTGGTTGATCTCTCTTTCTTTTTCTACAATTAATTTAACTGAAACACTTTGTACACGGCCGGCACTTAGTCCTCCAGTCATGCCAATTTTGCGCCATAATACCGGGCTCAATTCAAAACCTACGATCCTGTCTAAAACCCTGCGTGCCTGTTGAGCATTTACAAGGTCCATATTTATTGTTCGTGGATTTTGAACCGCTTTTTGTATGGCAGGTTTGGTAATTTCATGAAATACGATCCGCTTGGTGGTTTTAGGATTTAATTTTAAAACTTCAGCCAGGTGCCAGCTGATACTTTCTCCTTCGCGGTCTTCATCCGATGCCAGCCAAACCTCATCACTTTTTTTAGCCAATGCCTTCAGGTCATTTACCACTTTTGTTTTGTCGGGTGAGATGATATATTTGGGTTGAAAATTATTATTGATATCAATGCCCATATCATTTTTTTCTAGGTCACGGATATGGCCATAGCAGCTCTTCACTTCAAAGTCTTTTCCGAGTATACCTTCAATGGTTTTTGCCTTAGCAGGAGACTCAACGATCAACAGATTTTTCGCCATATTGGGGTTGTATATTTTTTTTACCTGCCCCGATTATTTCGGGGTAACCGGCTCTGGTACTACATTTCAACATTGTCCCCACCCGATGGCGGGGCTCAGTTCGGTGGCATACCATTGCTGAAAAAATCGTACCAGATTTATCTACGGTTCTACTGCAATATTAGTTTAAAATTGAAAAATCAAAGTATTTCTTGTGTTATTGGGTACTAAAAGAAAGGAATTACATAAATGAGATCACCTCTTTTTTTATACTTACATCATGATAAATTTTACGATGCCCAAGTCCTTTTGTAATGATAAAATTAATATTGGGATGATTGTCTTCTTTCACTTTTAGTGCATCACTTAACGGCGTTATATCATCATCCTCATCGTGTATCCAAAGTACACTAGCTTTTATATTTTTGATGGCCCGGCGAATAGAAAACCATGCAGTATCCTTGCCGCTTATTTCAAAAATGATCTTATCAAATTCTTTTCTCACTTCCACATCCTTCAGTTTTAACATGGTAAACGCTCCGTCAACTGCAGAGGTGGTTTCAGTGGCCGGAGCAATGAAAACTATTTTTGTATGTGCATCATGCGGGCTATTCTCCAAAGCCAGGCTCAAAGCAATTCCTCCAAATGAATGCGCCAAAAAACTTTGGATAGGCCCGTATAATTCAATCACTCTTTTTATCATCTCACTGTATTCAACAGCATTTGTAGTGATCCCTTCACTATCCCCATGAGCCGGAGCATCAAAAGCAAGTACTTCATATCCTTTTTTAACCAAAGGAGCAACATATTGTTCAAACTTATGTGCTGCTGAACCAAAACCATGGAGGATAAGTGCTTTATGAGGTTGCGGATGATTCCAACGATATCCTTTAACGGCCAGTTTAACTTTTTTTGTTGTAGGTAACGTCAATATAAAACTAAGCATCTCCGCATTTTGAGGGTGTTTTTTCTTTTTTGATTTTAAAAATGGGGTACTGAATAACTCAAAAGCTTTTTCAGCAGTTTTTCGCTTCGAAACAATTGTTAACACTTTAAATTTTGTTTGTATGTAACCAATTGCTAACCTTTGTGTGAGTTTCATATCAATCAAAGATAATAATATGAGAGTAGTAATTATAGGTTCTGGAAATGTGGCTTCTGTTTTGGGCCGGCTGATCAGTAAAGCCGGGCATGATATTTTGCAGGTAATGAGCCGTAAATCCGAGCATGCTAAAGTACTTGCAGATGAACTACAGTGCAAGTTTGCTGA
>JAYVUE010000143.1:0-5033 GCA_043788195.1 Chitinophagaceae bacterium | reverse complement strand
CCCGTTGAACTTGCTTTTTTGAAAAGTACCTTTGATTGTGATGTTTTGATAATTGTATCCCGAAAATACCAGCTGTTGAATTTTACCATCAACACTGGCATCAAGATCCTTTAATTTAAATCCACTGCCATTTACCTTACCGTTAAAAGCAATATTGCCTAAGCTGCTGCTATTTACAAATTGCCCCAGGTTAAAACCCGGTGAAGAAATTTTGCCCGAATAAACCGCTGGCCGGCCTGTTGGCAATTTCATATTTATATCCGCATTGATATTGCCAAGGCTGGTAGAAATATTGCCAAAAGCAACAAAATCATTAATAAAGCCCGTAAAATTTCCCTTAAACCGTATATTTCCCAATTTGCTAAGGTTGGGTTGGGTTACATAACGTAAAACGGGTAGCAGAACGATAAGATCCCTGTAATTTGTTTGCAGGTCATTTGATTTAAAATCAATAAAAGTGGACTTGATATCGGGAAGCCCCTTTAATGATACATCACCATCTACAATGGTATTGCCACTTTTGATCAGCATTTTTTTGGCTGACAAATTATCAACGCTTCCTTTTGCATTACCCTTGATATAAAAGATACGTTTCCATAACTTTAATGCAGGGGCAAAATAAGCGAGGTCATCACTATTCAATTCACTATTCTCAAAATTTCCTTCCATAATAACACTATGCAGGAAAGCACTCATATCGTCATTAAAGTTGTGATATCGCATAGCAAAATAGTTGCCTATTTTACTTTTGTTGGTTTCCAAAGACAAATCCTTAAACTCCATTAACTCAGGAGTAAGTTTGGAGAGTGCCTTTACTTTTTTTACTTCAAAGCCACTTCGCTCCCTGGCCATTAATTGTAGTTCTGTGGTGAGGGTATCATTGATAAACTGAATATTTTTAATACTCCCAGTGATTCCTGAAAACTGCAGATGTTGCCCATCGAATTGATTAGTATAGGGTAATCTTATGGTCTCTTTTTCATAGTTAAAAACTGCGTTGTGTAAAATAATTTCTTTAATGTTGATCAACCATCCGCCTTTATTCCATTGCAAAGATGCACTAAGAGGTAATTCATCATTAGTAGTTGAAATATTGTTTGATTTTGGTTTATTACGGGTGTACAGGGACAGTGAAAAAACAGGCTCTTCTAAATTAATGCTGTTAATGTAAAGCATCTTTTTGCCCATTCCAAAGGATTCCATATCCAGATCCAGTTTCTTTAAAGACAATTTCATATCCTGCCCAGCCCATTTATCTACCCGGATAAAGAGTATGTTTTCCAGGCTTATCAGTTTTACATCTAATTCAAGATTACTGCCCGAGGATGACTTGGTTTTAGGACCCGAGAAATAGTCTATCAAAAACTGGTAATTCCAGACAGAATCTGATCGGTTGAGATTTACAATGCCATTTTGAAGGCCTAAATATTTAAGTGTGGGTTTGTCTTTAAAAAAGAACCAGTCTGTAATATTTACCTTGGCGATTCCTGCATATATCAAAGTATCTTTCTTTTGGTCTTCTACAAAGAGGCCCTGTAGTTCCATTTTGTTGAACAAACTAAAATCAACATGGTCAATGCTTACCCTTGTATGTAATTTTTCTGAAAGACTGGCTGATACTTTCTTAACGATCCATGTTTGAAAAGGGCTGTAATTTAAAATACCCCAGATAATTAACAGAGAAAATGCAAGATAAATAAAGAACCATGCCTTTTGTGTTGTCTTTCTGTAAATGAAGAGCCAACCGGTTATCCATACCGCCAGTAGTGCAAAAAATATTAATTTCGAATAAACCGGGTATACAAAAATGAATAAAGATCCCAATGCCAGCCAAAAGATCAGCGTCAGGGAAATCCATTTTAATATATTCAGGGTTTTATGCAGGGTTATTATTTTATGAAGTGTAAAAATAGCTATTCGCCCTCTAAAGGCAAATACAATACCAAACTTTAGGTTTTATTTCTTAAATGCTGAGTACAAAGCACTCCAATCTCAGATCATGTTTTTATATATTCTTTTTATCACCTTTCATTTTATCATTAAACTGTGTTGAAGCACCTTTTGCGATAGACAGATTTATCCAGTTCTTATCTTTTATAATTTTGGCAGTATAAATGATCTGTCCCACATGATATGGATAATGTGCCAATTGCCGGTTAATGGCATCTACTACAGTCAATCCCTCCTGCCTGATATAAATTGTTTTTAAAAGATCGCTTTCAGAAAGGCTGCAAAGTACATCTGTAAAACAAGCCCATCCTTTTTCCCAATGATCGATCAAATGTATTTTAGGCAGCTGTTGTTCCTCAAATTCCAAATCGCGGTTACGCCATTCTTTTTCTCCGTCAGTGGTTAAAAAATCTGTCCATCTGCTAAGCATATTGCCGGCAATATGCTGAATATTCATTGCAATACTATTGCTTTCTGCATTGGGTTGAAAATGAAAGTCAGCTTCGTTTAACTGTGCAAATGTTTTATCTCCTAACTCTTTGTAATAGCCCACACGTTTGATAACGCTTTGTAAAAATTCTTTCCCTATGCTCATGTTGTTTTGATTTCGGTTTTTTATTTTGCTTCAATAAGCTCAGCCATACAATAGGATCTCTAATACCCCCTGGCATCATCATCTCCGCGTTTATCCCCAACCGCTGTTATTGTTCTTTTTTTGGTCAGTATCAATTCTGTCCGGCCAATTTGATCACGTGGTTTAATATTATATCCCATTTTCATCAATTGATCTGTTACATCAACGGGAAAATCTTTTTCAACATAAACTGTATCAGGTGTCCACTGGTGATGAAACTTTGGTTTATTAACTGCATCATTTGCATCCATTCCAAAATCAATGATATTTACCAATGACTGAAAAACACAGGTTGGTATGGTTGTGCCTCCTGGTGTACCTACAACAATAAATGGTTTATTGTTTTTTAAAACGATCGTTGGGGTCATACTGCTAAGCATTCTTTTACCGGGTGCTATCGCATTTTTTTCATTGCCGATAGCGCCATACATGTTTGGAACGCCGGGTTTAATACTGAAGTCGTCCATTTCATCATTTAAAATAAACCCTGCACCGGCAACTACTGTCTTGCTGCCATAGCTATCATTTAAGGTAGTGGTTACCGATACTGCATTGCCCTGGTTATCGATAATACTGAAATGAGTTGTTTCTTCGCTTTCATGAATTATACCAGGTTTTGTGGTTTTACTGTTACCTGCTTTACCGCTTTCAAAATCTTTCATTTTTTCTTTTAGGTAAGGTGCACTCACTAAAGTTTTTACCGGAACTTTAACAAAATCGGGATCGCCCAAAAACTCGCCCCTGTCTGCAAAAGCCCTCCGTTCTATTTCTATCATTAATTGCACAGAAGAAGCTGTTTGAAATTTCATTGCCCTTATATTTTTTTCTTCGATCATTTTCAGCATTTGTTGAAGAATTATTCCGCCGCTGCTGGGCAAAGGCATAGTAATAACATGGTATTTTTTATAGTCAAATTCCATAGCAATTCTTTCTACAGCCTTATAATTTTTCAGGTCTTCTAAACTGATTATACCTTTTCCCCTGGCCTTTTCTGCTATTATCAACCGGGCGGTTTCGCCTTCATAAAAACCCTTTTGTCCCTGGTTGCGAATCCTTTTTAATGTATTGGCTAATTCTTTTTGAACAAGGATGTCACCCGCTACCCATGGTTTATCTTTTACAAATGCCACCGGCTCAGTGTTATTTTGAAGCATTTTTTTACTAACACTGTTTAATGATCTGGCTTCCCTGTCTGTAATAGCAAAACCATTTTCTGCAAGTCTTATAGCAGGCTCAATTAATTTTTCAAATGGAAGTCTGGCATATTTCAATGCAGCAAACAGGCCGGCAATGGTACCGGGTACTCCTGCAGAAAGGTGCCCGTCTTCAGATAAAAGTTTAATAGGTTCTCCTTTGGCATCAAGATACATATCCCTGCCTGCTTTGATCGGTGCTTTTTCCCTGTAATCAATGGCAATATTTTTACCATTTTTTAAATGAGCTACCATAAAACCACCACCACCAATATTGCCGGCCTGGGGATAAACCACGCTCAGAACGAGTTGCATGGCAATTGCGGCATCAAATGCATTGCCACCCTGTTTTAGTATGGCAATCCCTTCCTGGCTGGCCAAAGGATGTGCAGCGACTACGGCAGCATTTTGGCAGGTGATATTTTTTTGAATGCTATATTTTGCCACAACCTGCCCAAAGCCGGTAAAAAAGCCAACAAATGATATTAGAAAGATGATAAAGAGTTTATTAAGCATTGTATAATTTTTATCGAATTTACTTCATTGTTGGTATAAAATAATCGATGATAATACTTGCAGAATTAATTAATAAGAAACTGTGAAGAAAATTATAAAACTTCCTGATCATTTGCATATAAAAAAACAGGCATTAGTTACAAATGAAATCACTAATATAAATTCCAATTGTGATTGGATGATTACCGAAATGAAGAGGCTGTATCAAAAGCAAAAAAATAACCGCAGACGCGGGAAGACGTAGCGTTTGATATTTGAAAAGACTTTCTTTTCTCCGCGCCTTTGCGTTTCAGCGGTTAAAATCACTTTTGAGACAGCTTCTTTTTAATACACTTTATTCCCCGGTTCAGATTTAAATTGCAGGAATTCAAATTACCAACTTTAAATTATAAATTTGGCTTCATTTAGCCCGGGTACAGAATTTTATTTCCACTACTTTGGTATCACCACGTAGATAACAGGCCCTGCTATTAATTAAAAGTTTTTAAAAATCAATAATGAGACTAAAACTAACCGGTATCCTTCTTCTTTTTTTAAGCAATTTCGTTTTTGCTCAGTTAAGATCACCAGATGATTTTTTAGGGTATGAACTGGGAACAAAATATACACCGCATTATAAAATAGTCAGCTATTTCAATCATGCTGCTGTAGCTATGCCGCAGATGATGAAGCTGGAAAAATATGGCCAAACCAATGAAGGGAGAGACCTGTTGATCGCCATTGTTACTTCGGCTGAAAAT
>JAYVUE010000142.1:0-7604 GCA_043788195.1 Chitinophagaceae bacterium | reverse complement strand
CAATTGTTCAAACCTGTTGCCATGGTTACTGCCGGGATTGTTTTTAATATCCTGTGCATTGGCACAAATAGTAAATGCTAAAAAAATAACTAAAGCTGTTAGTTGTTTCATGATTTATTTATTATTAAGTGTATGTTAGTTTGCTTTTATGGTATAAAGGTTTCTGAAATATTTTTTAATTATTTAACCGCTAAGTCGCAATGTTAGGCTAAGATGGCATTAAAAATGAAGTATTTCTTTGCGTTACTTTGCGTCATTGCGTCTTTGCAGTCAGACAAAGGGCATCCTCTCCCACGCCATCTTTAAAGCTATACAAAAAGCTGCAGCCGACAAAACCCATACCCACCATTTTCTATTCAACTTCATTTTATCCACCACAATAAATCCTATTATCAAAATACAGGAAACAACAACGATCTGCCCTGCTTCCAGTCCAATATTAAAACCAAATAAACTCCAGCCAATGCTTTGATCTTTAGCCATCATAAAACGTATGGCATTGGCAAAGCCAAGTCCGTGTATCAATCCAAAAAACAAAGCCAGAAAATAATTCAACCGCAGTGATACCGGCTTAAAATCTTTCTGCAAAAAATTAAACAAGGCTGTAGCAATGATTGTACATGGAATAAGAAACTCTACCCATTTACTGTTAACCCTTATAATATCATAAACACTTAATGCAAGTGTTAATGAATGACCAATTGTAAAAGCCGTAACCAACACCAGTACCTGTTTCCAGTTGCCCAACAAATAAACTGCACTCAGGGCTAAAATAAATAACAAATGATCAAGTGCATCCCAGGCCATAATATGATGCCAGCCCAAATCAAAATAAAAACCTAAATCCTGCATGAAATGATATAGAATTAAAGCTTTGTGTTAGTTTTGCTGTTAAAGAAGTCAGGTTTTTTAAAACCTGACTTCTTTAAACCAAATATCCCTAAACAATTCTTTTAAAACTAATTTGTTTGCTAAATGGCATCTTTTTTATTTAAGTGGTTAATGTTTTTACCTGTTTTATATTTTCAGGGGCTTGCCGGTTCCACAATCCTGGGCAAAACCCAAGGAAGACGATTGGGGGGCTTACATCCTTTTTATTTAAGTGTTACAGAGATAGAACAAAATGCCAAAGACAAAACACTGGAAGTGAGTTGTAAGATCTTTACCGACGATTTTGAGCGAACACTCCGGTTGCAGAATAAAGGAACAATTGACCTGCTGCATCCAAAAGATAAATCAGCAATGAACACCCTGGTGAGTGCATATGTAAAAAAACATTTATTGATGACTGTTGACGGAAGATCTGTTGATCTACAATTTATCGGTTACGAAGAACAGGAAGAAGGAATTGAAAGTTATTACCAGGTAAATAATATTGCGGCTGTAAAAAAGATCGACATCATTGATAATATTTTATTCGAATACAAAAAAGAACAGTTCAGTATCATACATGTAACTATTAATGGCACCAGAAAAAGTACTAAACTCAATAACCCTGATGATAAAGTAAGTTTTCAGTTTTGAGCCCCACCTAAATCCTTCCCGCAGGGGAGGACTTTGAGCCCCTAATCATCCATATTTTCTTTTAATTCTTCGGAGATAGTTACCAGTAATTTATCGATACGCTGGCTGTCCATATCAATGATCTCGATATGAAAACCCCGCCACTCAAAAGTTTCCCCTGTTTGTGGTATATGTTCCAATTCATGCAAAACAAATCCGGCAAGGGTATCAAAATCATGGTCGCCCTCATTCATCCAGTCGGTTTTTTCAAAGCGGCTTAAAAAATCATAAAACGGTATTTGTGCATCTACCAGGTAAGTACCATCAGCCCGTTCAATGATCTCATATTCATCCTGCCCTGTTTGTGGCACATCACCAACTATGGCTTCTAGTATATCATTTAAGGTGATCATTCCTTCAAGGGTTCCATATTCATTTACAATAAAGCAACTATGAATTTTTGTGTCCTTAAATTTTTCAAGCAATTGATAGGCGCTGTTATTTTCCGGAACAAAAAGTGCCGGTTTTACCAGTTCTTTCAACAAAGTAGTTGGGGAAGCTTTCAACAGGTCTTTTATACTAATGATACCTTTTATATTGTCAACTATTTCATCGCAAACGGGATAACTGTTATAAATAATATCTTCAAATTTATCTTTTACCTGTTGTACAGTTTGATTAATATCAAGCCAGGTAATATCTGTACGGTGTGTCATCAAAGAAGTAATATTACGGTCACCTAAATGAAACACTCTTTCAATAATATCCTTTTCTTCTTCTTCAATAGTTCCATGTTCACTACCTTCTGAGATCATGGCTTTTATTTCTTCTTCTGTTACTGCATTATCACTGGATGTTTTTATATTTAATATTTTAAAAAACAGGTAAGATATTTTTGATAATAACCACACTATAGGATGAGTAACCACCGACAGAAAATTCATTGGCCCTGCCACAACCCTTGCAATTTTTTCGGCCCTCAGCATTCCCATTCTTTTGGGCACCAGTTCTCCGAAAATGATTGAAAGAAAAGTAACAATAATAACAATGATCACAGTAGCCAGTGTTTGGGCATAGGGTTTTAGTAATTCAAATTTTTCTACATAAGGTTGCACATAATGGCCAAATTTTTCACCTGAGTAAACGCCAGTTAAAATAGCAATAAGGGTAATAAATATTTGTGCAGTAGATAAAAATTTCTCAGGATTTTCAGCTAAAGTCAATGCTGTTTTTGCCTTTGCATCACCTTTATTGGCAAGCCCTTCAAGCCTTCCTTTGCGGGCACTTACCAATGCGATCTCGCTCATTACAAAGAGGCCATTAATAATAATAAGCAGTAGTAAAATAAAAATTTCAATCATAAAATCAAGCTAAACCATAGTTTCTTAATACGGGCAGCAAGGCAAATATCCGATAAGTATTTCATTTCACAGGGTAAGGGTGATTATTAAGGATCAAGCCAGGTTGGTACAGGTAAAAAAATTAAACTGGAAATAAACCATTTTTCAATCCCGGATCGGCATTAAAACAAAATCTTTGATCCCCGTTTAGTATTGATACACCATATATCTTTGCAGTCAATATGCAAAAAAAGATAGGAATTATAGGTGCAGGACCTGCTGGGCTCACCGCTGCTTATTTATTGGCAAAAGCCGGGCAGGATGTTATAGTATTTGAATCAGATCCTAAATATGTTGGTGGCATTTCCCGAACAGAAAGTTATAAAGGATTTTTATTTGATATTGGTGGGCACCGTTTTTTTTCGAAAAGCAAAGAAGTAGAAGATTTCTGGACAGAAATTTTGGCCAATGACCTGTTAGACAGGCCACGAAGCTCACGTATCTATTATAACAAACAGTTTTTCTCTTATCCATTAGTTGCCACTGAAGCACTCACCAAATTGGGTGTATTTGAATCAGTATTATGCTTACTAAGTTATTTAAAAGCAAAGGTATTTCCTGTAAAAGATCCTACAAATTTTGAAGATTGGGTGATCAATAATTTTGGAAAAAGATTGTACAGCATTTTTTTTAAAACATACACCGAAAAAGTCTGGGGTATTCCCTGTAAAGAAATTTCAGCTGACTGGGCAGCTCAGCGTATCAAAGGATTATCATTAAGCAGCGCCATAAAAAATGCCCTTTTTAAACCAAAAAAAACAACAGATAAAGACAAGATCATTAAAACCCTTATTGATACATTTCGTTATCCCAGGTTAGGTCCGGGTATGATGTGGGAAGTCTGTGCCCAAAAGTGTACAGCCATGGGAGTAACTATACTGATGAATGAAGGAGTAACGGGCGTTATTAAAAATGAAAATGATTGGTCAATAAATACAACTAGTGGTAAAAATTTTACAGGGTTTGATCACGTATTGTCTTCTACTGCAATGGCACAATTGATCCCTTTTATTTCACCAGCAGTACCTGCTACTGCACTTGAAGCTGCAAAGCAATTAAAATACAGGGATTTTATTACAGTTGTTTTAATACTGAAAGATGAATTTAAATTTGATGATAACTGGATCTATATTCATGATCCATCAGTAAAAGTAGGGCGGGTACAAAACTTTAAATCATGGAGCCCCTTTATGGTACCCGACCCATCAATGGCGTGTTATGGTTTGGAATATTTTTGTTTTGAAGGAGATGGAATGTGGACAGCGGGTGATGAAGAACTCATTGCACTGGGAAAAAAAGAAATAGAACAGATAGGCCTGGCAAAAGCGATTGATATTACTGATGGGTATGTGGTGCGCCAAAAAAAAGCATATCCTGTTTATGATCATTTTTATGCCGCACATATTGAAGTTATTAAAAATGAATTGAAAAATTACAAAGGCCTTTACCTGATGGGAAGAAATGGTATGCATAAATATAATAACCAGGATCATAGTATGATGACAGCCATGCTGGCGGCAAAAAACATTATTGCAGGAGAAGAATTATATGACCTGTGGAATGTGAACCAGGATGCAGAATACCATGAGGCAGGTGACCGTGGAGCCGATGAAGGAGGAAGAATGATACCGAAAAAACTGGATTGATAGTTAGTATTCAGCAAGATCTTACTAATTGAATTATTTTTTTAAACAAGCTATATCACTAATTTATTTTTACAATATAGAAAGGAATTAATTCACTCTCTCTTTTTGAAGGCGTTAAAAAGAGGAGTGTCAGTTTGGAAACCGGAAAACCTTTGCCCTCAAAAATAATACTCGCATTTCTTTCTTTTATCAGCTGTTCATAATCTACCGGTGAAGTAATTGCATAATCACCGGGTTTCAAGTTTTCGGAATTATACTCCCGCTTAAATATATAATCTCCGTAAAAATAGAGCGAATGTTTAGCCTCGGGTACATTGCCGTATACAAAAATATTTTCTTTGGGTAATTTATTTTCTTTAATAAATTTTGCTGCAATATTACCTGTTTGATATTTTAAAAGAGAAGGATAAAAAGCAGTATTTAAAAAAATATTTAAGCCAATTGAAGTAAAAAAGCAAATGACAAGTATTTGGGGCAATTGTATTTTTTTAAAAAAGGCAAGCCAAAGAAAGATGATAAAAAAGATACCTGCAAAAACAACCAAATAAACCGGGATGGTTTTAAAAGGAATACTCATCAAGAGGATCAACGCAACCCATTGCAAAGAAAAGATCACAGCGTGAATTATGAATAAAGGGTTTTTCCATTTTGCCCACTCAATCGAGTATAATAATTCATACAAAAATTTAGCAGTGATGACAGCCGCCAGTGGAAACACCACAAAAATATAGTGAGGCAATTGCACTTTGCTGCTGCCAAAGGCCATGTAGGTAAGTATAAAACCGGATAGGGTGATACATTCTTCTTTATTAGTCAATAAAAATCTTTTTTTAATGACCGATCTTATAGCAGCCACTAACCCCATCAGAAAAAATAATATCCATGGCAGAAAACTCCAAAGCATATTTTGCAACTGAAAAAAGAATGAATTATTTTCTACCTGCGTATTTTCCCCGGTGATACGGCCAAAACTTTGGGTCCAGTAATAAAATCGCAGTCCGGACCTGATCGTATTTCCACCAACAATTTTACCGGGTTGCTGGTCATATTGCTGGTATAAACCAATACTCATTGGAAGCAATAGTATGGCAATGATCAATAACATGGGAATATATTGCCATCTAAAAAATGCTGCCCAGTTTCGCCTTAAAATCAAATGCGGAACAAAAGCAAAAACCGGTATCATTAGTGCAATTGGGCCCTTGGTCATCATACCTCCTGCAATTGCAATAGCAGCCAATACACAGTTCTTCCATTTTTTATATTGGTACCATGCTGCAAGTTGCCAGATGCTAAAGGCTACCCATCCCATCAGCATAGTATCAGTTCTTACATCATGACTGATCAGGAACATGGCCTGGCAGGTAGCTAATACAGCCAGGCTCAGGTAAGCAATTTCTTTTTTATAAAATAATAACGCTAAACGATAAGTGCTGTATAAGGCCAGCAATGAAAACAGGAATGAAGGAAGGCGGTATGCCCAGTCGTGAATACCAAAAATATAAAGACTTATACTGCTTAACCAAAAAAGCATTGGAGGTTTATCAAGGTAATTGTTTCCAAGATCGTACAGCTGAAGATAATTTCCGTGCAACATCATTTCCCTGCTCATAGAAGCATACTGCGTTGCATCTATATCCATCAAAGGAACAAAAAAAATACCGATCAGGTTGGTAAGTACACAAAGCCCGGCTATTTTTATTGTTAGCTCTTTATTCATGATCTTCCCGGTGGGTTCGTTTGAAAAAGCTGGGGTGGAAGTCCAAATTTTTTATTGAAAATAAAAGCCGTAAAGCAGCCAATGCCGCTTCCCAGCAATGCGCCTCCCGCTACATCAATGGGATAGTGTATACCAATATACACCTGTCCGTAACTGATAGTAGCTGCCCAGAAAAAAAACAGGTAACTCCATTTGCCAAAATATGATCTGAGGGTATAATAAATAAAAAAGGCGAAGCCAAAATGATTGGTAGCATGAGAAGAAGTAAAGCTAAAACTACCAGAACAATTATTCAATAACAGGCGAAGATGATCGGCCAGTAAAGGATCATGACAGGGCCTAGGCCTGTGCAGCAGTGGTTTAAGAATATGACTGCTAACCTGGTCGGTTAAAACTAAAGTAATAACAGCAAAGAGAATCCAGGGCCAGATCTTAGATCCAAAATTTGTAATAACCAGGATCAATATAAAAAGGTATAGGGGTGTCCAGGTAATAGCTTCTCTCCACAATGGAAAAATATTATCCAGGAATGGAGTTGTCCAATCACTATTGATCTTCCTGAACAGCCAACGATCAAAATCAACTATTGTAGTTAAAAACGGAAAGTTCAAAAAAGTTGAGAGAATATTTTGCATATCCCTGTAAAATTAAGTTTTAATATCATTATAGTTGACAGGCTTATCTCAAAAATATCCTCCATATCCAACTAACCTCATTATTTTTACCCGGTTTAAGCGCAAAAGAAAAACAGCTATCAGAATGCCAACCAGTTGGAAGATCCCTAAAACAATACAATGGATAGTAAAACTATTCCTCATCTACCTGTTCTTATTTACTGCTTTCAGGATAGCCACTGCTGTTTTTTTTAAACCCAAATCAACTGGCATTATTGATTTGATCCCGGCATTTTGGCTGGGGTTAAAATATGATCTGCGGTGGATCACAATGGCACTTTCGCCAATAATTATTTTATCTTTTTACACAAAATTTTCTCCCTTTCATTCTGACAAAACTAAAAAAGGCTGGACCATTTATCTTGCCCTGATCACTTTGATCATTATTTTTATTTACGGGGCGGATTTTGGTAATTTCAGTTATAATCATACCCGTATTGGTGCCAGTGCCCTTAATTTCAAAGACGACCCCTATGAGATGTTTCGTATGGTTTGGGAGTCGTACCCTATTGTATGGATATTGATAGCTGTAAGTATTGCTGTTATTCTTGCCTATAAAATTTTCAGACGAATACATTCATCAGTAAATAAAAAAAATAGCCTGCACAAATTTGAATACCGGCGACGTTGGTACGGAGTTGCTATACTATTGATGTGTTGG
>JAYVUE010000141.1:0-17104 GCA_043788195.1 Chitinophagaceae bacterium | reverse complement strand
GTTGGCTATCGGTTAGTGGGGTGAACTGTTTTTTGACAAAATAATTATCTGAAAGTTGGGCCATTACGGACGGTAATATATTAATTGTTTCAAATAAAGCTTTTTTATTAGAACACATGGATTCCCATTTTATTGCCCCACTGCCAAAAAAAACAATATCGTTATTAACTAATTGATCTTCAAATGATTTATCATCTAATATCATTGCACAGGGGGTTAATATAAGGCCCAACTCATTATCATAAACGGCAGCAAATACTTCCAACCGCCTGGCATCAATCATGGGGCAAAATAAAGTAGTTGGATCAATTAAACTTTGTTTTAAAGAATATATGGCTGAAGCAGCCAATACTGTTAAAGTGTTAATACCTATCATTGGTTTATTTAATCCATAGCATAAACCCTTTGCACTTGCCATTCCTACTCTTAAACCCGTATAAGAACCCGGCCCGGCAGTAAAGGCAATTGCATCCAGCATTTCCAATTTTATACCCGTTTCCTTTACTAATTGTTGTATTGCCGGCTGCAAAAAAGAGGCATGATCTTTTTGCGATGAATCATTAAGTGAAAGTAGCAGAACTCCATCTTTGGCAATGCTTACATGTGCTTCGCCGGTGGCAGTATCAATATTTAGTATATGACTCATTATTTATTTTCAACTGCTTCTTTGAGTAACATGGCTGCAGGCTGATAGCGGTGATCGGTTATAGCTAAATGCTCCAATAAGGTAATAATATTGACGAGGCCGATCTTTGTTGCCCATTCAAAAGGGCCGAAAGGATAATTTGTACCCAGTTTCATAGCAATATCGATATCAGATCTTGAACTAACGTTATCGCCTAAAGCAAAATAGGCCTCATTTATGATCATAGCTGTTATGCGGGCAGCAATTAACCCTGGTTCATCATTAACTATACTCATTTTTTTATTCATCTTTGCAAAAACTGATTTAACGGGATCATCAATGATACCCGCAATTTCCCAAACCGGTCGTTGTATAAAACCAGGCCATCCATTTATTCGAAAAACATTTGCAGGTGCATTTAATTGTTGTAATGTGTGTGATACAGAATTGATGAACACAGGTTTTTTAAGAACTGAATAATCGAAAAGATAGGAATCATTATGTAAATTAAAATAAGCAATTGCATCAATATCTTGTAAAAAAAAGGAAGCGTTGGAAACTCTTGACCACTCAATTGTTGCAGGATGGCTGTTCAGTTCTTCCCATTGGCTGTCATTAGCTGAAACCACAATTGTCATGAATAATTTTTTACAAAAATAGGTGGTTGAGAAAGGATATATTTGTATTTCTATAAAAAAACAAGATGAGCAAAGAAATAATCAATACCATGAACGCCCCATCACCTATAGGCCCGTATAACCAGGCCATAGCAACTGGTAACCTGCTTTTCATTTCAGGCCAAATTGCATTAAAACCCGGCACTTCCGAACTGGCCATCTCCGATATAACAGAAGAAACACACCAGGTAATGCAAAATTTAAAAGCTATACTGGCAGAGGCTTCTATGAACTTTGGCCAGGTTGTTAAAACTACCATCTTTTTAAGTGATATGGAATTATTTGGCCAGGTCAACGAAATTTATGGCAAATACTTCGAAGGCGAATTCCCTGCCAGAGAAACAGTTGCAGTTAAAGGGCTCCCTAAAAATGTGAATGTAGAGATCAGTATGATTGCAGCAAGATAATTGCTGTAATAAAGTAGATCATATTGTAATTTATTAACTGTCTGTCGCCGAAAGAGACCCTGCTGTTTGTTATTTCTTTTTCAAGATTTAAAAATGAAAATTAATTTTATCGGCAAAATAAAATATTTTAATAACGATGGATCTGAAAAAATTAGTAATCGTTACTGCAAAAGTTCATGAATACCTGCTTACTACTTTAGAAAAAAAAGGCTTTACTGTTCTTTATGTTCCAGCGGTTAGTTATTCAGAATTAAAATCACTGGTTAAAGATGCAGAAGGTTTAATTGTTACCACCAGGTTAAGTATTGACAAACCTCTTTTAGACAATGCACTTAATTTAAAATGGATCGGAAGATTAGGTAGTGGTATGGAACTCATCGACGTTGATTACGCCATGCATAAGGGTATTAAATGTGTAAGCAGTCCGGAAGGCAACCGAAATGCAGTTGCAGAACATACCTTGGGTATGTTGCTGGGTTTATTGCACAAGATTAATAGCAGTTTTACAGAAATAAAAAATGGTAAATGGATAAGGGAAGCCAACCGCGGAAAAGAATTAAATGGTAAAACTGTAGGTATTATTGGTTTTGGTAATGCAGGAAGTGCATTTGCCCATTTACTTTCTCCTTTTAGTGTAACTGTACTGGCTTATGATAAATATAAATTTGATTTTAGTTATCAGTACATCAAAGAATGCAACCTGGAGCAAATTGCCAGGTATGCAGATGTGATCAGTTTTCATCTGCCGCTTACCAATGAAACAAAATATATGGCAGATGAACTTTTTTTTAATTCGTTACAACAAAAACCTATAATAATTAATACTTCAAGAGGCGCAATTATTAAAACACCGGATTTAATAAATGCACTGCAAAAAAACCAGGTTACGGGAATAGCATTAGATGTACTTGAAAATGAAAACATGAATTCCTTGTCGGATATTGAAAAAAATGAAATGGATTTTCTTACTAAACATCCTGGTGTATTGCTTACACCACATATTGCTGGTTATTCAATGGAAGCTTTTTATAAAATGAGTAAAGTAATCCTGGAAAAACTGGAAATATAAAATATTCACTATTTTTGCTGCGTATGCAACGCCATGGGTAATCTGGGGCGTTGTATTTTTTTTCTGTTTACTAAATAAAAATTTATGAATGATACCAATTATGTAACCGCAGAAACGTTTGAAAGGTTGAAAGTTGATCTGCAGCATATGAAAGGAATAGACCGGCCAGCTGCCAGCAGGGCAATTGCAGAAGCACGTGAAAAAGGCGATTTAAAAGAAAATGCTGAATATGATGCGGCTAAAGAAGCGCAGGGCATGTTGGAAGCAAAAATAAAATACCTTGAAGGCGTTCTTGCCAATGCCCGCATCCTTGATGAAAGTACTATTGATACCAGCAAAGTTTCTATACTCACTAAAGTTACACTTACCAATATGGGAACAAAAAAAAATGTAACCTATAAGATTGTTTCAGAAAATGAAGCTGATCTGAAACTGGGTAAGATCTCTGTGACTTCACCAATAGGAAAAAGCCTATTGGGCAAAGTGATAGGTGATATCGTGGAAGTAAATGTGCCTGCAGGAATGCTTACTTTTAAAGTAGAAAAAATTGATTTATAAGTTTTAATAAATCATGTTTAAATGATCTTCTTTTTTTAACCCGGTATAACAACATAGTTTACAATGACTATTTTTTCAAAAATAATTGCCGGTGAAATTCCATGCTATAAAATTGCTGAGAACGAAAAATTTATAGCATTTCTGGATATAGAACCCCTTGTAACAGGTCATGTTTTGATAGTACCTAAAGTTGAAATAAATAAAATATTCGACTTGCCTGATGATTACCTTTCAGCAATGCTGGTGTTTGCGAAACCTGTTGCACTTGCAATAGAAAAAACATTTGATTGTATGCGTTGTGGAATTTGTGTAATTGGTTTGGAAGTACCTCATGCACATATGCATTTAGTGCCCATTAACTCTGCAAATGATATAAACTTTACAAGGCCTAAGCTGGCACCTGCTGCAGAAGCCATGCAAATAACGGCAGAAAAAATAATAGCTAATCTTTAATTTAAGAAACGTGTAAACGAAAACCAACACCATGTATTGTTTCGAGTACAATGCCGGGGTCTGCTTTAAAATGTTTACGCAACTTGGTAATAAATACATCCATGCTTCTGCCTAAAAAATAATCATCTTTTCCCCACACATTCAATAATACTTCTTCCCTTTTTAATATCTTATTAATGTGTTGGGCAAAAAATCGCAATAAATCAGATTCTCTCTGAGTTAGTGAAATAATTTCACCGTCATGATAAATTTTTAATTCATTAAAAATGAATTTTAGTTTTCCTATCTGGTATTCTTCTTTTGTATCAGCCTGTAATTTTTTTGTGCGCCGTAAAAAAACTTCCATACGCATCAGTAATTCCTGGATGCTGAAAGGTTTTGTAATATAGTCATCTGCCCCCGTTTGAAAACCCTTTAACTTATCTTCCTGTAAACTTTTGGCAGTTAAAAAAATAACGGGGATAACATCACTTTGCTGGCGTATTTTTTTAGCCAGCGAAAACCCATCTCTTACCGGCATGTTGATGTCGAGTAAACAAATATCAAAATCTTTTTTCTGAAATTGTTGCCATGCTATTTCCCCGTCAGGGCAATGAGTTACTTCATACCCTGCATCCTGCAGGTTATCTTTAATAACAAAGCCTAAGGAAAGGTCATCTTCTGCTAATAATACTTTTGCTTTGTTCATGTTATTTTTATTTAATTGCCTGTAGTTTAATGATAAATGTGCTGCCTTCGCCTGGTTTACTTTCTACTTCAATTTTTCCACCATGGGCATCGATAACTTTCTTAACAAAATTCAGGCCAAGGCCAAATCCTTTTACTGTATGTAAATCCCCATCTGTGATCCTGAAAAACCGATCAAATATTTTTTTCTGATTTTCTTTTGCAATTCCTATCCCGTTATCTTTTACACGTATATTAAAATCACTACCGGTATCAGTGGTTGTAATGCTGATAACAGGATGGGCAGAATATTTTATTGAATTTTCGATCAGGTTAATAAAAGCTAATAACAAATAAGATTTATCTGTATTAATAATATTGCCTGTTGCTGAAAATGAAGTTGTAATAGTTACATTTTTTTGCTCAATCAATGGTTGCAGATCATTAATGGCCTGTTGCATCAAAGCATTGATATCTGTACGCTCTTTTTCCACAGGTAAAGAACTCCTGTCTGTATAAGCAATTTCCAAAAGCCGTTGAACCTGTGCCTGAAGATGAGCCGTCTGTTCGGCAATGATGTTGGTATAATTCCTCATCCGGTCAGGCTTTTCATTGATATTAGGTTGTTGCAATACATCTGCCGCGATCCTTATCACAGCAAGGGGTGTTTTAAACTCATGCGTAAAATTATTCACAAAATCTTTTTGCGTTTCGTTTAAAAATTTTTGCCTGTATAGGAAAAAGATACTTGCGCCCAACCCAATAAGTACCAATAATAACAATCCGCTGGAAGCGATCCAAAAAAGCATTTGTTTAATGATATATTGTTCCCTGTGAGGAAAAAACAAAAGGATATAAGAATAATCTCTTTTTAATAAAGGCAAAGGAATGTCTTTGTCCTGCGAATGATATGAATCGGGAAGATCGATGTATTCCTGTTGTGTATATACATTCTTTTCAGTATTGTAAATAGCAGCTTTACAATCGGTATACACATCAAAATCAGTGAACTCAGATTTAAGATTCAACCACAGGCTATCCAGGTTAGGACTGCAGTCGATCCTTAATAAATAAAGATCGGGTTTTGGATTTTCGATAACTTTCTGCACATTATCAGAAACATCATTTACTAACTCCATATCATCATACAGGCCACGAATACTTTTAGAAACATTTATATTAAATTGCTTGTCTTCGTATAAGTAAACTTTCTGCAACCAGAATAACTGAATACTAATGATAATAGTGATCAGTACGGTACTCGTTAATATTACCAGCCGCAAAGTTTTTGAACGAATTACCATTTTTATTTAATTGGAACAAAGGTTTTGGAAATATAAGAACAGGCTTGTTAATTACAGGTTAATGCCCATCTCTTCAGTTTTCAATTTGTTTACATTCATCATCATTTTTTCCTGATCCTTCCCGGATTTGCTGCAATAAAAGCCGACCAGTTATTTACGTTATTTCCATTTACTGCAGATGGTGAATTCTGTTGAAAATAATGGCAGACTGCAACTGCTAAAGCATCTGTAGCATCAAAATGTTTTGGATCTTCGGTAAAGGATAAGATATGTTGCAGCATTTTCATCACCTGTATCTTCCCCGCATTACCATTGCCTGTAACTGATTGTT
The DNA here is from genome assembly GCA_043788195.1 of Chitinophagaceae bacterium. Classification (GTDB taxonomy): domain Bacteria; phylum Bacteroidota; class Bacteroidia; order Chitinophagales; family Chitinophagaceae; genus Ferruginibacter. Next base: position 11,014 of record JAYVUE010000141.1, on the reverse strand, counting down.
TTACTTTTTTAGGTGAGTACTCTGTTACTTCAAGGCCATGCCTCATCGCCGCTGCAATTGCTACACCCTGTGCCCTTCCCAGTTTTAACATGCTTTGTACATTTTTTCCAAAAAAAGGAGCTTCAATAGCAAAAGAATCGGGTTGGTATTTGGTGATCAATCCGCTTACTGTATTGAAAATAAGCTGTAATTTTTTATAGGTATCTTTTATTTTACCGGGCTGTAATACGCCCATTTCAAGTAATGTGATTTTATTTCCTTTCACTTCAATAAGGCCATATCCCATAATAATGGTGCCGGGGTCAATGCCTAAGATGATACTCGATTTTTTTTGCACAGCAGCAATAATTTTTTCTAACTTGATAATTGAAGTAACATTGTGTATTGAACAAAAGTATCAAAATATTTATCAAATGGTTTTTGGGACCTTTATTAGCTATCTGGCTCTTTTATTCATTATACCAGCAGGTAAAGCATCAGCCTGACCTGGGACCTATGCTTAATCTGATCAGATCTGCACCTTTTGGTAAGGAATCCTGGAAATTCTGGATGGTTATATTTTTAGTATTCATCAATTGGGGGATAGAAGCAAGAAAATGGCAATTGCTGATCCGCAATATTCAACCAATGGGATTTATTACCGCCTTCAAATCTGTTTTGTGCGGTGTTGCGTTGTCATTAAATACCCCTAACCGTATGGGTGAATATACAGGGCGGGTTCTTTTCGTTAAAGAAGGGAATCGAATAAAGGCAGTTTCGTTATCTATTGCAGGAGGTATGGCACAATTAATTATTACAATGATAATGGGATGCTTAGGGATTATCTACCTATTATTTACTATGGATCAGAATAGCCTGATCCTGGGCCTTTCATTTTTTTGGTTAAAAATATTTTTATACATAAGCCTGTTGGGTACAGTATCATTTCTTTTTTTCTTTTTCAGGTTAAGCTGGCTTATACGGTTAATAGAAAAACTTCCCCAGGCGGCCCGGTTTGTAAAGTATATTAATGTATTGGAGACATTTGATGCAAAAGTTTTGTTAAGGTTATTATCTTTATCGCTATGCAGGTACATCGTTTTCGTTTTACAATACATCTTTATGCTGCAATTAATGGATGTAGAACAAAATTGGTGGCCGGGTTTTTGGATGATCTCTGTATTGTTTTGGATATTAGCAATTATTCCTTCCATTGCCATAGCAGAACTCGGCATCAGGGGAACCATAGCAAAAAACCTGTTTGCCTATAGTTTAAATACGGTTGGAGTATTGGCTGTAACATTTGGCATTTGGTTTGTAAATCTTTTTATCCCTGCATTAGTTGGTAGTTTATTAATTTTAGGCATTAAAATAAAAAAGGAGAAATGATACAATACGCTAAATTCAGTTTGATTTTTTTGGGTTTATTCTGTATAAGCTTTAAGCCGCCTTACGATGAATTTTGTGGAATAAAAAACACTACTTTTATTCCGGAAGAAAAAGTTACAATGAAAATCTTTTACAGTACACTGGGTATGTATATAGGCGCCGGAGAAGCAGTGTTTTCAACCACGCTGGAACGTTACAATGGCAAAACAGTATATCATTGTATCGGAGACGGTAAGACATATTCTTTTTTTGATAATTTCTTTAAAGTACGTGACCGTTACGAAACATATATTGATACTTTAACAATGCTGCCTTATAAATTTGTGCGTAATGTTAACGAAGGAGGTTACAAAACTTATAACTTTGTTACTTTTAACCAGGATGCCAATACGGCAGTTAGCACCAATGGAGCTTTTAAGGTGAGTAATTGTATCCAGGATGTGATCAGCTCGGTTTATTATGCCCGTAATATTAATTTTGATAAATATAAACCCGGGGATAAGATAAATTTTGATATGTTTCTTGATGATGAAGTATATCATATGTATATCAGGTATATAGGAAAAGAAAAAGTAAGAACACGTTTTGGAAAATATAATGCAATCAGAATAAAACCCCTGCTGATCAAAGGAACCATTTTTGAAGGTGGTGAAAATATGAATGCATGGTTTAGTGATGATCCCAACCATGTTTTATTAAGGGTAGAGAGCCCTATTTCAGTAGGAAGTATAAAAGTAGACCTGATGAAATATTCAAACCTGCGTTATCCCTTAACTTCATTAATACAGGAAGAGTAAGTTTAAATTTGGCTGAGTTTAAAAGATTCTTTTAAACGAATGCCTTTATCCGTTAACTGCAATGTACAGCATTCGATCAGGGGGTCGTGTTCAAAAAATAATACAAAATCTTTTTGCTGCGCTTCTGTTAAAAATGATTTTTTTTCATTTAAAGTGGTCATCGGAAACATATCATAAGCCATTACATAAGGCACTGGAATATGCGCTGCGGAGGGTAACAGGTCGGCCATGTAAACTATTGTTTTTCCTTTATAATCTATTTGTGGCAACATCATGTCATCAGTATGTCCGTAAGCATGGCGAATGGTAATATAAGCCGGTAGCTCATCCCAGTTTGATTCTATGAATTTAAGTTGCCCACTTTCCTGTATCGGCAAAAAATTTTCTTTTAAAAAACTTGCTTTCTCCCTTTCATTAGGTGTAATAGCCCATTTCCAATGGCGTTTATTACTCCAGTAGGTGGCATTTTTAAAAGCAGGAATTAATTTATCTCCATCTTTTTTGATACTACCTCCACAATGATCAAAATGAAGATGAGTAAGAAAAACGTCCGTAATATCATCAGGGGTAAAACCATATTTGGCCAGCGATTTGCTCATTGTATCATCCCCGTGTAAATAATAATACCCAAAAAATTTTGTATTCTGTTTATCACCCATACCGTTATCAATTAAAATTAAACGGTTATTATCTTCGATCAAAAGGCAACGTAATGCCCAGCTACACATATTATTTTCATCTGCCGGGTTTAACTTATTCCAAATGCTTTTTGGAACAACGCCAAACATGGCACCGCCGTCTAATTTAAAAAAACCTGTATTGATGGAAAAAAGATTCATAATTTATTTAGATATTTTTTTTGTTTTTCTGCTGCAAAAAATAATCCGATCAGGCCAATAATAAAAAATACCATTAGGGCTAAAACCGAACTACGTTGTGAACCTGTTAACTCTGTAATATATCCAAAACTAAACATACCGATCACTATTGCTATCTTTTCTGTAACATCAAAAAAACTGAAGAAAGAGGTGGTATCTTTTGTTTCGGGCATCAGTTTACTGTATGTACTCCTGCTTAAACTTTGTATCCCTCCCATTACAAAACCAACGGCGGTTGCAAGTATATAAAACTGGTAAATACCTTTTGTGGGAATAAAATAACCGGCAATACAAAGTCCTATCCAAACCACAACACAAACCATCAATGCCCTAAAGTTTCCGATAATGTATGATAGTTTTGAAATGGCGTAAGCCCCAGGAATAGCAATAATCTGTATTATCAATATTGAGATGATGAGGTTGGTAGTGGGTATCTGCAACTCACTTTTGCCATACAATGTGGCAGCAAGCATAACAGTTTGAACTCCCATATTATAAAAGAAAAAAGAAAATAGGTAACGTTTTAATACCGGCATTTTCATTAACTGTTGCCAAACACCCGCCAGTTCTTTATACCCGTTGGTTAAAATGCTTTTTTGATTTTGATAACCAGTAGGGATGCTTTTTGGTAGACGGCTAAGGGAAAACTGTCCAAAACCAAACCACCAGAGTCCTACCAATAAAAAAGAAATACGTGCCGGTAAAAATCCTTCCTGCATTCCAAACCAACCTGGTTTTAAAACAAACAAAAAGCAAATGATCTGTAAAATTACACTACCCAAATAACCCATTGCAAAACCTTTTGCACTCACCCTGTCCCTGTCTTCTGGTGCAGCAATTTCAGGAAGAAAAGAATTGTAAAATACAAGGCTACCCCAAAAACCTATACAGGCAATGATAATACAGGCGATGCCAATTGCAAGAGGCCCATCCTTGGTGAAAAAGAACAAACACGAACAGGCAATGCTACCCATGATAAGAAAAAAGTTCATGAAACTTTTTTTATTGCCTTTATAATCTGCTATCGAAGATAAAATGGGGGATGTGATGGCAACAATAAGAAAGGCTACCGCTAACGTATAAGTGTACAAAGAAGTATTTACAAATTCCCTTCCTAAAAAATGAACATATCCTATCCCGTTATCATCAATGCGGTCTTTTGCTACAGCCTCATAATAGGCCGGGAATATGGTGGAAGTGATCACCAGGTTATACACCGAATTGGCCCAATCGTACATGGCCCATCCATTGATCACTTTTTTGGAAGCAGTTAGCATGGTTATAAAATGAAAACTGAAAGTACTAAAAATCAGGATAATGCTGTTCAATTATTCATTACGAACCCCAGATTGATACTTTAACATAATATAATACCGGGCCTAAGAATAAAGTAAAGAGCTGTATCATCAAGAATAAAAAAATGATCATGGCAATACTGATGACGAGGCCTCTTGTGGTTTTTCTGAAGTAGAACCAGTCGTAAAATACATATGAATAATAAAACAAAATCCATAAAGTATAAAACAAATCCAGGATGCCTATCCATTTTGTTCCGTTTGCCAGGTAATATACAGGGAAAAGTATTATTTTATACATAACAGCTTCAGTAATAAAATAAGCATTTGCTACAAGGTGTTCACCAAAATAATATTTTCTTTTTTTAAATACCAACCAGGTCATCAAAGCAATGACAGGAAATTGCATCAGTACAATAACAGAGGTCCATTGGGTTACAAACTGGTCGATGTTTTTTCCGGTCACCTTACCGGTGGCGGTATTTTTAAAAATGCCTTCATACATTCCGTCTGAATTGCCATGAATACCAAAACTGATAAAAAGAAATGCATACAAACCGCCAATAAATAAAACAAATTTTAAAGGTTTATAATGTCGTTGCCTGTCACCGTTAAAATAACGCCGAATGGTTTCACCGGGCTTTTTAATAAATGATTTGATGGTGTAAAACAAACCATGCTCCACATCAAAAAAAACATCAGGGATGCTTTTCAATACACTCATTATTGTAATGCGCCTGGGATTCATCAGTTCGCTGCAATGCGTACAATGCTCACCGGTACCGGATAGGCCACAGGAGGGGCAAATTGATCCATTGATTTGAGACGATGTGTTTTCCAATTTAAACGATTGATTCTTAAAAAACAAACCCACACAAGGGTGGGTTTGAACCTTAATTTATTCAATAAATAGTTTTCTTATTGCTCATTTTGATGCGAACTATCCTGTTGCATTGAAGGCACATCCCGTTGTGGTAATTCTTGTAACGGGGTTGTTTTTTTATAGGGGAATGTTTTAAAGGTTTCAAAAGCGTCACCGGTTAATTCAACATTCACGGGTGCTCCATTAAAAATATTGTCGGAAATATTATTGCCTAACTCGTAAAAAACTTCATCAGCAACAGTTTTTGCAATTTCTTTATCGTACACCATTCGAAAACAAAATACGCCATTGATCTTACATAACTGCATACTGGCTTTTTGGGCATTATCGCCACGGGATCCGGCAATAAAGTTAGCAGCTTTTTGGGCCTGCTCTTCAGTAACACCATCTTTGTAATATACTTCTAATGATCCACTGACTAATTTTTTGCCATAGTCGTTACACGAGGTCAATACAAGGGAAATAATTAACAATACGCTGAGAGATTTTAAAATTTTCATATTAGTTATTTAAAGTTTAATGAATAATACACATAGGTAATAAAAAATTTTCCTATTTACGATATAAAAGCAAAAAATATTATTTACTGATCGAACCGGTATAGATCAATATCAGTAAAATGATTCCCAAAACTATTCGGTAAAAGCCCCAGATCATAAAACCATGCTTTTTTAAAAATCCAATAAAAAATTTAATAGCCAGTAAAGCCACTACAAAGGCCACAAGATTACCAATGGCCAGTTGTTGTATTTCATGAGATGAAAAACCACCATTTGTTTTATAATATTTATACAATTTATAACCTGTTGCAGCCAACATGGTAGGCACGGCCAGAAAGAAAGAAAATTCAGCTGCAGCACTTCTTGTTAGTTTTTGTTGCATCCCTCCAATGATGGAAGCTGCACTTCTGCTAACGCCGGGTATCATGGCAATACATTGCCAAACCCCAATGATGAAGGCTTTGCCAAATGGAACCTCTGTGTCAGCATGAATTGTAGGTTGTTTAAAAACCTTATCAATAAAAATAAGAATAATACCACCTGCCAGCATAGCTATAGCAACTGTTGTTGAACTTTCCAGCATGGCATCAATTTTTTTAGAAAAAAGAAATCCCAGAACAAGTGCCGGAATGACAGCTACGGCCAGCTTAAAATAGAATTGCCAGTTTTTAAAATTTATAAATTTTTTCCAGTATAAAACTACAACAGCCAATATGGCCCCCAATTGTATGGCAATTGTAAATACTTTGCTGAAATCATTTTCAGTAAGGCCTAAAATTTTTTCAGTGATGATCATATGGCCCGTAGAAGAAATGGGTAAAAATTCAGTAAGCCCTTCAACGATTGCAATGATGATTGATTGTAAAGTATCCATTGGTCAATAAATTGATGCTCGGTTGGTACATGTGTTCTGGCTACACAATCACCGATCGGTTAAATTAAAAATGCACTGTAATATACAGCGCATTCTAAATTATAAGACATTTAATTATTTAACTTCCTTTGGGTTTTTTCATTATAGCAAAGATCTCGATTACCAAACCGGCAATGATCAATACTGGAGCAATGGTGATACGGGTGAAACTGTACACATCGCTGTCGTTAAATACTTTGGGATTACTGCTTTTACCACCAGCCATTAAAAAAAATCCAAGTGCCATTACGGCCAGCCCTGCCAGCATCCACATATAATTTTCTTTTGTAAATAAAGGAGTATTAACAATTACTGGTCTTTTTTCTTTGCTCATTAGTTTATGATTGAGGCTGCAAATTAATATAAATCATCCAATTTCATACGCAGGTATTTAATTACCGATCGATGGGTGCTGAATAAAGTAATGCTGATGCCTAGTACAATAATTACAAAAAACAGCAGCAACATACTTTTATTGTCATGCAATAATTTAAAATCGGGGGCAAAGCCTTCAATTAGCAATACAGTACCCCAGATGGCCACAATGGCAATCAGGGAGGCAACAAGACCATTAATTATTGCCCTTATATTTATTGGTTTGGCAATGAACCAGCGGGTAGCTCCAACCATTTGCATTGTTTTAATTAAAAACCTGTTACTGTACATGGCCAGCCTTATGGTATTATCAATTGAAAAAACCACCAGGATGGTTAATAATATAGCCGCAATCAAAAATATCACTGCTGCAGTTTTTACATACTTGCTTACTTTGGTAATGGTTTCTGTTGGAAATTGAAATTTATTAATTACACCAGGGTAGGCGTTTTGTAAATTAGCTGATAATATATTCAGGCTGTCTTTTTGTACATATTTGGCTTGTACATAAAAATCAATACTTTCCGGAAGCGGGTTATTATCCAGAATTCTTTTCCAGGTTGTATCATTATCCTGGTTCCATTGTTCAATGGCTTTTTGTTTGGTTATATAATCTACACCTTTGGCATATGGGAGGGCAGCGATATATTTTTTCAGACTGTCAATTCTTTTTTTAGATGCATCAGGGTTTAGCCAGGCATGTACCTGTATGTTTTCTTTTAAATAGTCGCCGGTTTTACGTAGGTTAATAAAAAACCAGCCAACAATACCAAATAAAAACAATACCAATGCCACACCAATGATGGCGTACGCATAGGTGGGTTTACCTCTTTTGCTGCTTGATTTTCCGAATTGCGCCATAGATAATTTTATTTGCGTTTTGCGTGTGGCAAAAGTAAAGGTTTTTACCTGCTTTGCCTTAATTTTGCTGTCTTCAAAACGATTGTCTGCTAAAAATATTTTTATTAGTGAATAGTTTGTTGTTTATATGAGATAAAATAACTTTTCTTTCACAAGCGACATAGGTTTACCCAATACGTAAAAATAGAAAAGAAGTAAGACCAGAAAATAACACCTGCCACTAATAACATGAATAAGCACGAATGTTTTTATTTGTTTTATTTCGTGTAATTCGTGGCAAAATAATATTTAAAAACTAATGGAATACGATTTTAGGAAGATTGAAAAAGACTGGCAGGAGAAATGGAAATCTGCAAACGCTTACCGGGTAAATAATGATTTTGCCAAACCCAAGTATTATGTGCTGGATATGTTTCCTTATCCAAGCGGTACAGGTTTGCACGTAGGCCATCCCCTGGGTTATATTGCCAGTGATATTTACAGCCGTTACAAAAGGTTAAAAGGATTTAATGTTTTACACCCGATGGGCTTTGACAGCTTTGGTTTACCTGCCGAACAATATGCTTTGGAAACCGGGCAGCATCCGGCTACCACCACTAAAAATAATATTGCCACATTTAAAAGCCAGATGGATAAAATTGGTTTTTGTTACGACTGGAGCCGCGAAGTGCAAACCAGTGATCCTAACTATTACAAATGGACGCAGTGGATATTTTTGCATTTGTTCAATAGTTATTTCTGCCATACGCAAAAGAAGGCGATACCCATCGCCGAACTGGTAAAGAAATATGCTACTAAAGGGGCCATGCCCGCAAAAGGTGATCCCATATCCGGCAAACATTTTACCGCTGAGCAATGGAATGGATTTACAGAAAAAGAAAAAGAAGAAATTTTAATGAAGCGCAGGTTGGCTTTCTCTTCCTACGGAGATGTGAACTGGTGCGAGGCCCTGGGAACAGTACTAGCCAATGATGAAGTGGTGAATGGTGTAAGCGAACGTGGCGGCCACCCGGTAGAAAAAAGGAAAATGCGGCAATGGTCTTTGCGAATAACAGAATATGCAGATCGTTTGCTGGAAGGGCTGGAAACGGTTGAGTTTAGTGATGCCATGAAAGAAATGCAGAAGAACTGGATAGGAAAGTCGGAAGGAGCTGAAATAGTATTTCCCCTCTCTATCTCTCCCCGCAGGGGAGAGGAAAAGGAGAAGACCGAAGCGAAGATGCCTGAAGCGAAGATGCCAGGTTTTGGTTATCCTTCTTATAATGTTGATTCGACAATGAGTTTCGAGTATGCAAAAACCATGCGTAAGCAACCCACCGAAACTGAAAAGATAGTGTGGGATGCTTTAAGAAACAGAGGCATTAATTATAAGTTCAGAAGACAGCATCCGATAGAAAATTATATTGTTGATTTTGTTTGCCTGGATGTCTGGCTGATTGTAGAAGTGGATGGTGGCTATCATACTGGATCAAAACAAAAAGAAGCTGACACATTAAGAGATGCGGATTTAAATGAATTGGGCTTTACAACCTTAAGGTTTACAAATGAAGAAGTCATTGGTAAGCTTGACCATGTCTTAAAGTCGATAAAAGATAAAGCTGATGACCTAAAACTTTCATCAGTTGAAAAAAGAACAAATGTTGGGCCGCCCCTCTCCCAGGTGGGGAAAGGCGGGGGTGAGGGACTGAAAGTGTATACCACCCGCCCCGATACCATTTTTGGTGTTGACTTTATGGTGTTGGCACCCGAACACGAGCTTGTGGCACAGATTACTACCGCAGAACAAAAAAACGAGATCGACAAATACCTTAGCTATGTTAAAAGCCGCAGCGAACGTGAACGATTAGCCGAAGCTAAAACTATTACCGGTTGTTTTACCGGGGCCTATGCCATTAATCCTTTTGATGGAAGGGAGATACCCGTTTGGATAGCGGAGTATGTATTAGCTGGCTATGGCACCGGAGCCATTATGGCTGTGCCTTGTGGCGATCAACGCGATTTTGCTTTTGCAAATTATTTTAATATTCCTATAACCAATATAATTGGCAAATATTATTCTGGCGAAGAAGCCAATGCCACCAAAGAAGCCATTTTACAAAACAGCGGTTTTTTAAATGGCCTGCTAATGAAAGATGCAATAGGAGTTGCGGTAGATAAAATAGAAGAATTGGGTATTGGCAAACGCAAAGTCAATTATAAAATGCGTGATGCAGGCTTTAGCCGCCAGCGTTATTGGGGCGAACCTTTCCCCATTGTATGGAAGAACGGCACAGCGTATCCTTTGGCAGAATCTGAATTGCCATTAGAATTGCCGCATGTAGATACGTATCAACCTGGGCCCAATGGACAGGGGCCTTTGGCGAATATACCAGAATGGGTTGCCAAAGAATTAGAAACCTCCACCATGCCCGGTTATGCAGGCAGCAGCTGGTATTTTTTGCGTTATATGGATCCTAATAACAAGGAAACTTTCTGCGACAGAAAAATAAGCGACTACTGGAACCAGGTAGACCTCTACATTGGTGGTACCGAGCATGCCGTTGGGCATTTGCTGTACAGCCGTATGTGGACGAAGGTTTTGTATGACCTGGATTTGATTGGTTTTGATGAACCGTATAGGAAATTGTTGAACCAGGGGATGATAACTGGCGTATCTCAATTAATATATCGTTATACACCTGATGAAAACGAAGATTCAGTTTTTATGGGGGATAAGATCCCTTATTCAGATATAAATATTAGTATGTTAGTTTCTTTGGAAAATGACGATGCGGCCGCGATAATGGCAAAAGGGATCCTACCTCAATTTTATTTTTCTATTGATGCTATTCCAAAAGGAAAAGAGAATGAATTTATCCCATTACATGTTAATATCAAGCATGTTAGTAATTCGCAATTAAACGTTGAAGAATTACTTAATGAGGACAATAGATTTAATAAAAAGGAATTGTTTAGGTGTAAAGAAGGGTTTTATCTAAGAGGAAAATGGTTTGACAATAAAACTAATCCAAGCACTCCCTCCTTTTTTAAAACTTCCCCTGCTCCTGAGAAGATGAGTAAGAGATATTTAAACGTTGTTAATCCAAATGACCTCTGTGAAAAATACGGCGCCGATACCTTCCGCATGTACGAAATGTTCCTTGG
>JAYVUE010000140.1:0-2681 GCA_043788195.1 Chitinophagaceae bacterium | reverse complement strand
TGCGTCCATACTTGACTGATTGTTTTTTAAATTTCGTCAAAGATATTTTATTTTTTGGCACCAGATGGTAGTATATCACTCGTGCTTATTTGTATTTACTGAAGCTAATTGTAAAAGGAGAAAGCAAATAAGGACATAATTTTTTTGGTTGTTTACGTTTAACCTTGCTGCAGCCTTACTTGTTTTTTTTTATAGAACAGACTTAAATGGAAAGAGTTTTTAAAAAAACAGCTACTCATTGTATTTGGTTATTAACAACTCTTTCACTAATCTTTCAAGCTCCTGTATTCTTTTTTCCATGTCCGGCAGGCTCCTTACCATTGCCTGACTGCGTAAAGCAGCGGTATAATCGTAAGCTGGAGAACCAGTCACTGCTGTATTAGGTGTTTTAATAGATTTACTTACCCCACTTTGAGCATTAATTTTGCTGCCGTCCGCAATCTGCAGATGACCTACAATGCCCACTTGTCCGCCAATCATAACATTGTTGCCGATTTTTGTACTACCACTAATACCTGCCTGCGCCGCAATAACAGCATTATTACCTATTTCAACATTGTGAGCAATTTGTAAAAGATTATCCAGTTTAGCACCTGCCTTAATTAATGTGCTGCCAATAGTAGCTCTGTCAATGGTAGCGTTAGAACCAATTTCCACATTGTCCTCTATAATTACGTTGCCTATCTGAGGTACTTTTATAAAGGTACCATCCGGTTGTGGTGCAAAGCCAAAGCCATCGCCTCCAATAACAGTGCCTGCATGAATTACCACATTTTTTCCAATAATACAATGGTTGTAAATTTTAACACCAGGATAAATAATAGAGTTTTCTCCTATTACCACATTATTGCCGATATAAGCACCCGGAAAAATTTTAGCTCCGTTAGCAATAACAGATCTTTCACCAACATAGGCAAAGGCACCAATAAATACCTGTTCTCCAATTTTTGCCGTAGCATCAATATAGGCAGGCTGTTGTATACCGCTTAATTGATGGTTTTGTATTTGCTGATACTTATCCAGCAAGGTAGCAAAAGCAGTATAAGCATCCGACACACGAATAAGTGTAGCTGATATAGGATGTTTTAATTCCTGTGTATTATTAATGATAATGACAGAAGCCTTTGTAGTATATAAATACTCTTCGTATTTAGGATTGGCCAAAAAAGCCAGTTCCCCTTCAATAGCCTCTTCTATTTTCCCAAAAGATGCAACACCTATGTTGGCATTGCCTTCAATTTTACCATTAATAAGGATGGCTATTTGCGCTGCTGAAAATTGCATATTTTTTTGCTTAAGCTTTTAAGGGGGAACTTTTAATAGTGTGTCAGTAACGCTATACTATTTTAAATAACAAATGTAATATTTTTTAACCTTGTTCTTCATGTTTTGATGGATGAGCGCATTATCAACTTCTGAAATATCTTTAACCGATCCATCCTTAAATAATATATGAATATGCTCATTGTCGAAGTTATAAGTATTACTGACTACTTCGCCTGTAAATACCAGCCAGCTTGCATCTGCGGTACTGATATTCAATTCTTTCATTACTATTTCCATTCTTTCGGCTACCAGTTTTTCATCTATGGGTTGGCCAAAATATATTATTTTAAGCAAGTGACGATTAACAATCCCTTCACATAATATAGCTAGCACCTTGTCTTCATGCTTACACCATTCCTTTATTGCTGACACTACATCGTAATCATCCAGTTGGCAAAATTCCTGTAATGTTACGGTATCAATTGGGTCATTAATAAATTTATTAAGCGGCGTTTTGGTATATGCCTTTATGTATTTGGCTCTTTTAATAATGCGTTGAAGCATTTGCTCAGCACACAAAACTGTTTTATGCAAATAGACCTGCCAATACATTAACCGGCGGGCTACTAAAAATTTTTCTATAGAATAAATACCTTTTTCCTCTACCATCAACTCACCATCATGTACAATAAGCATTTTAATAATCCGATCGTACCCAATAACGCCTTCGCTTACACCACTAAAAAAACTATCCCTGGATAAATAATCCATCCTGTCTACATCCAGTTGGCCGCTGATGAGCTGATACAAATATTTTTTAGGATATACGTTGGTGAAAATATCTATTGCCATTTGAAGTTGCCCTAAAAACTGTTTATTCAACTCTTTCATCAACAGTAAAGAAATGGCTTCATGGTGCATACCTTCTATCAATACGTTTTCCAACGCATGGCTAAAAGGTCCGTGGCCGATATCGTGTAACAAAATAGCTACTTTAGCAGCTTGCTCTTCCTGTTTGGTGATATCAACTCCTTTATTTTTCAATTCGCTAAGTGCATTGCACATTAAATGATAAGCACCCAATGAATGGTGGAGCCTTGTGTGCACTGCTCCAGGATATACCAAATGTGCCATCGCCATTTGATTGATGCGCCGTAACCGCTGATAAAATGGATGGGCAACTATTTTAAATACAAGTTCATCATCAATGGTGATAAAGCCATACACCGGATCGTTGATTATTTTTTTAAGCTGCATTCAATAATTTGAGGGTTGATAGTATTTTGTTAAAACTTATTTTAGATGCAGCGCAAAGCTACAAATCTCAAATTTGAAACCATTATATTTGCTACACACCTAATTGTTTTAATATTATAAATAGCTATTGATCAATTCTACTTCTCTACATTTAATGG
>JAYVUE010000139.1:0-4314 GCA_043788195.1 Chitinophagaceae bacterium | reverse complement strand
TTGGGATTTCCTAAATTTCCCTGGAGTAGTTCAATTAGATGATTTTCCATTCTTTGGAAAAACATACAGGCATCTATACCCTAATTTTCAGGCACCATTAACCAAGCCCTTCACTATTCGTTTCCGTGCTTATTCAGGAGGGGTTTGTCTGAATGATAAAATATCTATAATAACTGTTAATGCCGCACCCAAAGTGCAGTTTAATCCTCTGCCAAATACATGTCTAAACGTTGCACCTTTCCAGATCACACAGGCCTCCGAAACAGGAGGTGTACCGGGTACATTCGTTTACACAGGCCCCGGAGTATCACCAACCGGAGTATTCAATCCGTTAGCAACAGGCCCAGGTACTTTTACCATAACCTATACTTTTACATCCACAACAGGGGGTTGTGTTGATACCGCTTCACAACAAATTACTGTATTGGATCCACCGGTAGCCAATTTTAGTTTTAGCACACCGGATTGTGAAACAAAGCTGGTAACATTTACAGATGCATCTACCAACACGGTTGGCTCATTAACCACCTGGACATGGGATTTTGGTGATGGTTCTCCATTAGATATCAGGAACAATAATGCACCTTTTACTCATATATTTACTTCTGCAAATACTTATATTGTAAAACTTTTTGTTACCACAAGCGATGGATGTTTAAGTTTTGTAAAGCAACTACCCGTAGTAGTTAAGCCCCAACCAAAGGCTCAATTTACATTCCCGGCAAGTGTATGTTTACCTTTTGTAACGGTTCCATTTACAAATACATCAACAATTGCAGATGGTTCACAGGCGAGCTTTATTTATTTATGGAATTTCGGCGATCCTGCAAGTGGAGTCAATAATACCTCCACATTGATGAATCCAACTCATATTTACACAGGCCTTGGCCCATTCAATGTTAATTTGCAGGTTACCAGCGGCGCCGGTTGTATACATGATACTACTATTGTAATGAATAATATTCATCCTCAACCCATCTCTCTTTTCAGTGCAAGTAAAACCAGTGTATGTATTGACGAAACAATTAGTTTCACTGACCTGAGTAATGGACTCGATGGCACAGTTGATCAATGGTTCTGGGATTTTGGAGATGCTTCTCCAATATCAAATATTCAAAACCCAACTCACTTTTACACCATCAATAATAGTTATACTGTAAAGTTGTATATAATTAACAGCCATGGATGTAATAGTGATACTTCATCACAGGTAATGACAGTATTAGAACCACCCGTTGCAAATTTTAGTTACAATGCACCAAATTGTATGACCAGGGATATTACATTTACTGATGCATCTAATGCACCGGCTGGTATATTAACCACATGGACCTGGAATTTTAATGATGGTACAGGAGTGATCATTAGAAATAACAATACGCCATTTAACCACCAATTTGCTTTGGCTGGTACTTATAATGTAACACTTGTTGTTACTACTAATAACGGATGTAACAGCTTGATAAAGTCAATACCAATTGATATACATCCGCTACCAAAACCCGACTTTAGTTTTGACAAATCATTTTATTGCATACCCAATGCCGTTGTAATTTTTAATAATCTTTCTACAATTGCAGATGGAACTGAAAATGCCTTTATTTATTTATGGAATTTTGGTGATCCCGTCAGTGGGTTAAATAATACATCGGTTGCTAAAACACCATCTCATTATTATACAAATCTTGGACCCTACAATGTAAAATTGCAGGTTACCAGTGTTAATAACTGTGTTTATGATACCACCATTGTACTTAATAGCATTCATCCACAGCCAAAGGCAGATTTTAAAATGGATAAGCCAAGTGTATGTATCAACGATGCAGTTACATTTACAGATCAGAGCAATGGAATGGATGGAACAATAAACCAATGGCATTGGGATATGGGTGATGGTGTGATAAAGACAATTAACCCGGTAACTTATACTTATAGCGATACGATCACTTACTTAGTTACTTTGTATTCAGTTAATAATATTGGGTGTAACAGTGATACCGTTTCCAAATCAATCACTGTATATCCTTATCCAAAAGTTAATGCAGGTCCTGATAGATTCATATTGGAAGGTGGCTCGATTGTTTTAGAATCACTTGTATCTGGTAATGACTTGAAGTACTTATGGACAACAGTTTTACCTACCATTAACGGTAATACTTTTATGGTGGATAATACTGTTGCAAAACCAAGAATAATCAAACCATTGACCGATATAACTTACAAGCTAACGGTAACAGCAAGAGGCGGTTGCCCGTTGAGTGATCTTGTGTTTGTGAAGTTGCTTAAATTCCCTGTTATTCCAAATACGTTTACTCCAAATAATGACGGCATTAATGATACATGGAGGATCGATTATTTGAATACTTATCCTGATAACAGGGTACAGGTATTTACCCGCAATGGCCAGGTAGTTTTTGAATCAAGGGGCTACAATACACCATGGGACGGAACAATGAAGGGGAAATCTTTACCTTTTGATACGTATTATTATATTATTGAACCAGGCAGTGGCAGGGAACCCATAACCGGATATATAACGATCATTAAATAGGAATTGGTGAATGGTGAATAGACAATTATTATTGTAACCTCTTTAATATTTTCCTGGAGGTTTCTATTGTGCAGATCTAACTGATGAGCAAAATCACTTTATCCTGCATATCCTGCAAACTTATTTTCCCTAATTTTAACCATGCAAAAGATCATTTTCACGGAAGAATATTGTAAACCGGAAAACCTGCATCCTTTTACATTTACAAGGCATATACAAGATATCCGTATTGGTATTCTTACCATACGGGAAAAATGGGAACATATGCTGAAATTAAGATCATTTGATAAATGGGAAGACAATTATCTTGATAGTGAAAACTCAATAAGGATCGATCCGAAGATCGGACAGGGAACCTATCTACTGGTACATTCAAATATTTTACCAACACCTGCCATAATTAGTGAAATAAAAAAATTACAAGCGGGCGAGTTTCTTTCTGTAAAAAATGAAGGCGGTATAGCATTTAAATTTTCAAGTAAAGAGATCACGGGGTTACATAAGATAAAGATCCGAAAGTCAGTAAATTTTAAAGGAATGGTGAAAGCGATCCATTATCCATGGCATATTTTTCAAATGAATGATTGGGCAATACGGGAAGATTTTTTATTGCTAACTGCTAAAAGAAAATCTAAACCAGTATCAAAGACCAATAAGGTTATTAATGCTTCAAAAATATTTATTGAACCCGGCGTAAAAATGGAATATTGCATACTCAATGCAAATGCAGGCCCCATCTATATTGGAAAAAATGCCGAAATAATGGAAGGCACAATGATCAGGGGACCTGTTGCTATTGGCGAAGGTG
Organism: Chitinophagaceae bacterium; assembly: GCA_043788195.1. Taxonomy (GTDB): domain Bacteria; phylum Bacteroidota; class Bacteroidia; order Chitinophagales; family Chitinophagaceae; genus Ferruginibacter. Next base: position 955 of record JAYVUE010000139.1, on the reverse strand, counting down.
CTTGTACAAGGATGGGAACTAAGATCTACGGTGCAACCACTATTGGACCAGGATCTGTGGTTGGAGGCGAAATAAAAAATTCTGTCATTTTTGGTTACAGTAATAAGGCCCATGAAGGTTACCTTGGCGATAGTGTGATCGGAGAGTGGTGCAACCTTGGTGCGGGTACAGCTAACAGTAATGTAAAGAACAATTGCAGTGAAGTAAAATATTGGGTGGATGCCGATAAAAAAGAACTATGTGCAGGTAATAAAGGTGGCTTGCTCATGGGCGATCATTCAAGATCGGCCATCAACACATCTTTCAACACTGGGACAGTTATCGGAGTATCCTGTAATATTTTTTCAAAAGGTCTTACACCAAAATTTATCCCTTGTTTTTCATGGGGCTGTGATGGCATTGAAAGGTATAAATTAAACAAAGCTTTGGATGATATCGGGAAATGGAAGAAATTAAAAGGTTCAGCGGTTTCCGATCAGGAAAAAAGAAGATTAACCGAAATTTATAAAAAATTTTAAACACAATAATTATGCGCAAACAAATTGCAGCCGCCAACTGGAAGATGAATTTAACGCTTCAGCAGGCTGAATTGCTGGTTGATGAATTGATGGCTCAACCTTATGAACTCACTGAAAACCAGCAAGTGGTTTTAGGAATCCCTTTTCCGTACCTGACCGTTATTAAGAATAAAATAACCGGCAGAAAAAATATTTTTATTGCAGCACAGAATTGTTCTGATAAAAAGAACGGGGCATACACAGGTGAAGTAAGTGCTGAGATGCTGAAAAGTATACCTGTAGATCATATCATTATTGGCCATAGTGAACGACGTGAATATTTTAATGAAGCTCATACTTTGCTTGCCCAAAAAGTGAATATTTGTTTGGAAAACGGCTTACAACCCATTTTTTGTTGTGGCGAACCATTGCCGGTAAGAGAGTCAGGTGCTGCAAAC
>JAYVUE010000138.1:0-9620 GCA_043788195.1 Chitinophagaceae bacterium | reverse complement strand
ACTGAAGTGAAGGTAAATATTGAAGGGCCTACTACTGCAGTTAACAATGCAGGATCACCCTGGCAGATTGTTGTGCCTACATCTGATGTAATTGTAATTGGAGGAGCTGCGATAAATGTAACAGTAGCGCAAGTTGAGTTTACAGCAACACAACCCGGAACCTGAACAATTGCCTGGTAATAAGTTGTGAGTGTAAGGTTATTGTAGGTTAAAGTAGTAGTTGTATTTGCAATAGGAGTCCATGGTCCGGCACAACCAACTGTTGAAAATTCCCAGCGAACAACATTACCCGTATGTCCTGATAAAGTCAGCGTACCTGTATTGGTAACGCCGCAAACTGAAGATGCAGGAGGGTTAATAGTTCCGCCAATTGAAGCAGCAACTACTGATAATATGCCGGGGTTTGTATTAACACCAACCGGACAATCAACTGTTGTTAAAAAGCAACGATATTGATTGTTATTTAAACCAATAGCAGCTGGGTTAATAGATAAAGTATTGGTAGCAACACCACTGTATGGAGCCACATTAGGTACAGCGCTCCATGGACCGCCTGCACCTGTTGTGCTTAACTGCCACTGATAAGTTATTGGATTAGCAGCAGAAGCTGTAGTAGTGAATGTAGCAAGGGTATTTTGACAAACTTGTGTATTTGTTGGTTGAAGACTTATAGTAGGACAACCAGCAACAATTGGAGAAATTGGAATAATAAGTTGTGAAGCATTAAATCTTTTTAATGAAGGAACACCATCATTAAATAAGCTGCTTCTCATTATTACATTACCTGGAAAACTTCCAAGGTTAACATTAACGGTAAACTGGTAATTAACAGTTGAGCTTGCAGCCTGACCAACTGTCCAGCTAACAACCCTGTTACCTGCATTGTATGTTCCGCCCAGCGTTGCACTTACAAAAGTTACATTAAGGGGCAGAGTATCTGTCAGTAAATAACCTGCTATAGCAAGAAGGCTACAGGTTTTCACAGCATTTGTGTAAACAATATTCTGTCCTTCGGGAACTGGTGATGGAAGACCGGTTAATGTAACAACCGACCTGGCAGTAAAGTCAGGCGTTTGATCAGAAGCGCTAAAAGCAGATCCCTGCAAAGCAAATGCTCCCATACCTCTTTTTCTGAATCCTTCCCACAATGAACAAGAATAAGCACCACCATATAATAATGTATCGGCAGCAAACCATCCGTCTCTGTGATCAATGAAACCCGAACTGCAAGGTGCTAATTTCATAGCATTTATTGCCAGGCGAAGAGCTACAACATTACCTGCAGTACTGGCACCATTCCAATATATATTAGTATTAATAGTGCCTGCCTGTTGTATAACAGCCCATGTGACTTCCCACGCGGCTTCGCACCAGTATTCTCCCCTGTCATGAACTTGTGCTGGCAAAACCGCCAAATAAACGTGGTTATTAATTGCCATGTCAGTACTGTATCTCTGGCTGCGAATACCTAAGCCCGTAGTTGGCTGGCCCAGTACAAAAGTACCGATACCCCTGCCAACCAAACCGGAGTTTACTGTTGCAACTGACCAATCCTGAGTTAACATTAAAGCTATGTAATCACTGATCCCTTCACCCTGATGCTCACCGTTACCAACACAACTAACATTTAATGGCCCGCCAAATAAACGGTTACTTACACCATGACCAAATTCATGGGCAATAACACCATTATCAACGTCTCCGTCACGGCGGGGTGCGGTCTGTGTCCATAAATACATCTGCATTCTTGGCCTTGTTCCATCTATAGGAGTTGCAAAGTTTGCATTATTTGTTCCACCTGCATCCTGTGCCTCGGCCTGAACATAGTCAGTACCAGCACCACCTCTGCCCAGGTTATTTTCCTGGAAATTACCTCCCACTTCATCAAATCCATAAGCATACAATACGTCATGAAGAATATTATTGTAATAAAAAAGGTTGGTAACATTAAATTTTTGATTATCAGGATCAGTAGAAGGATCCAATGCATAATTAGGAGCAACACCATAAGTAAAATTCAAATTCGGTAATGGTGTTGTAGATGTAGATGCACGTACAGCATCAGGTGTATTGGTGTTTGGAATATCATAATATGCCCAGTTATTATTACCACGGGTATAATTATAATCTGATGCCACACCCGGCTGATCGCTATGCCATTTTAATGTTGTGGCATTTGCATTACCTGCAGTCCATGGATTCACTACAAGAGTGCTGTTACCCGGTGTACCGCCCGGAAAAGCACCTGGCATAAATGTAGGTGCTTCATAAGGTAAAGGAACTACCCTGTAGTTGGCATTATCTGCCAATGTTGGCCCCTCAGACTTAGCGTCATTTAGTTTTTTGAAAGTTTTAAAATCAAAAAGTAAATTATTGATATCTAAAGTTTTAGTTAACTCATTAAGATGATTATGATTTGAACCAAATTCAAAAAAGTTATGTTTTGGATTATCCCAGTTACAAGAAACTGTTAGGTTATAGCTGTCTAAAACATTTTTATTAGAAGCATCTACCTGAACCAGCCAGTAATCAGAATTTGTTTTTGGAACGAAAAATACCTGCCATGCCAATCTGAATGCAGCACCATTTTCTACTGATACCCACATTAATTGAGCAGTAATATTTTCCCGGGAAACTCCCAGGTTGCCGTATTCAATTTTACGGCCATTGTCTGTAGTTTTTATGGCAACTATCATTTCCGGGGAAACAAACCCTTTGTTTGCTATGGCAGCCTTAACAGCCGCTTCTGCAGATACAGATGGTAAACCAGAGATCACATTTATTTTCTTGTCAAAATCAGCAATTCTGCCACCGGCATTAACCGCTAATCTGTTGTCCTTAAAAGCCAATACCTGTATTTGATTATATACAGGTATGTCCCTGAAGGTTTGTTGCAAATAAATGAATCTAACACCACTTGTCTTATCTACATATGAAGTAGATACAAGCAGGTTATTTAAGTCATCGGCACTTAAGCCAATAGCAACACGGTTTGCACTTACTAATTGAAGTGCAGCATTTTTTTCATTATCATTCGTTTGTGCCATTGTAACGAAAGCACTAAAGAACGTGATGATTAAAAGGAGAATTTTTCTCATAATAATTGATATTTGGTTTGTAATGTGGATTTATTTGAAAGAATTAAAGATCATTTAACTTAAAATTTTTATTCTATAAAAAACAACGTAAAAAGCACTTTGGATTTTTGGTCTTTTGGTTTAAAACAGTATAGTTATCTTAATCGGTATTTAATATTGACACGGAAAATTACATCTTTATTTTAATATAGGGTGGAATTGTACAATTTTTTTTGAACAAGGGTACATTTTATTAATGTAAATTTTTTGCATTGCAATTGTCAACCCTTACCTTTGCACCCTGAAAAAATACCCCTTTTATTAATATTATAACTAATTTTTATGGTAGAGATTAAGCCCGATGAGATATCGGCAATACTTCGTCAGCAATTGAGCAATTTCAACGCCTCGGCAAGTTTGGAAGAAGTTGGGATTGTATTGCAGGTGGGTGACGGTATTGCTCGTGTATATGGACTAAACAATGTTCGTTCCGGAGAATTGGTTGAATTTGAAAACGGAGTTAAGGCTATTGCACTCAACCTTGAAGAAGATAATGTGGGCGTTGTTTTGATGGGCGACAGTGGTGAAATAAAAGAAGGCGATAAAGTAAAACGTACAGGTCAGATCGCCTCAATTAAAGTTGGCGAGGGCATGAGTGGCCGGGTAATAAATACCCTTGGAGAACCAATAGACGGAAAAGGGCCGCTAAAAGGAGAATTATATGAAATGCCACTGGAACGTAAGGCTCCGGGGGTTATTTACCGCGAGCCTGTTAAGGAACCTCTTCAAACGGGTATAAAAGCAATTGATGCCATGATACCGATTGGGCGGGGTCAGCGGGAACTTGTAATTGGCGATCGTCAAACCGGAAAAACAGCCATATGTGTAGATACCATTATCAATCAAAAAGAATTTTACGAAGCAGGTAAACCTGTTTATTGTATATATGTAGCCATCGGGCAAAAAGCAAGTACTATCGCAGGGATCATGAAAACGCTTGAAGAACATGGTGCGATGGCCTATACAACGATTGTTGCAGCATCTGCATCAGATCCTGCGCCATTACAATTTTATGCTCCGTTTGCCGGTGCCGCCATTGGAGAATTTTTTCGTGATACCGGCCGTCCTGCTTTAATTATCTATGATGATCTTTCAAAACAGGCTGTTGCTTACCGTGAGGTATCTTTATTATTACGTCGCCCACCCGGACGTGAAGCCTACCCGGGTGATGTATTTTATTTACATAGCCGTTTACTGGAAAGAGCAGCAAAAGTTATTAGTAAAGATGAGATCGCTGCACAAATGAATGATCTGCCGGCTTCTATAAAACACCTGGTAAAAGGAGGTGGTTCATTAACTGCTTTACCAATCATTGAAACACAGGCGGGTGATGTATCTGCCTATATTCCTACCAACGTGATCTCCATCACTGATGGACAGATATTTTTGGAAGGAAATCTTTTTAATGCTGGTATCCGTCCGGCCATTAACGTGGGTATTTCGGTTAGCCGTGTGGGTGGTAATGCACAGATCAAATCAATGAAAAAAGTGGCGGGCACTTTAAAACTTGACCAGGCCCTGTACCGGGAACTGGAAGCTTTTAGTAAGTTTGGTGGCGACCTTGATGCGGCTACAAAAAATGTAATTGACAAAGGAGCACGTAATGTTGAAATTCTGAAACAATTACAATATTCTCCTATGTCGGTTGAAAAGCAGGTGGCTATGATCTACCTGGGTACACAAGGGCTTTTAAAAGAAGTGGCGGTTAAAAATGTAAAAGCATTTGAAGAACATTTTTTGCTGGAAATGGAAAATAAATACCCTGAAGTGCTGGTAGAATTTAAGAAAGGTAATTTACCTGATGATGGGATTAAAAAATTAACTGAACTGGCTAAAGGATTGGTAGCACAATATAAATAACAGATCACCCTTATTTTTTTATTAAGGCTGTCGCAAAAAAGGCAGCCTTTTTTATCAATAGATTTATAAGGGATTAGTATTTTTTTTAAGTTCACTGAATTTTAAATCATAATAAAAGAAGCTGCCAGATAGTGGACAGTTTCTTTTATAAATAATGTATGGTCTTTTAAAACCCTCTTCTAAGTTTTGGCCTGTTAGGATTTTGATTTTGCCTTTGATTACGAATACGCTCCAGCAATTTTCGTTTAAACTCACCATCCATTCTGTAAAATCTTTCGCAACGTTTAGGGCCCAGTATCCTGTTAAAATTATCCTGGTATCTTTTTTTTACATTTAGCATTGCCTGTTGTTTGTCTAATTCAGGCAGATCATTTTTCACAGCCCTTAGATCCGTTTCAAACTGAGCGTGTAAAGGCCAAAATTTTTGTGCTTCATCAACATTCAGGTCCAATTGCTGAGTGATATAAGCTACATAAAGTGCTTTAATTTTTTCTTGTTTTTTTGTTTCATCACCAGCCTGGTCGTCCTGGGCTTTTACAGCAGATAAACTACCTGCTAAAAAAAGAATTATTATTAGTAAATGTTTTTTCATGATAGATGTCTTAATTTTTAAGATCATTTATATTAATATTATCCATGTATTTATCCAGTGCCTTATCATCCATCAGGTAATCTGACTGGTTGGGCAGGTCTTTTTCATCCAGGGTTTGGTTAGCGACAGTTTGAGCATCAATATTTTCACCGTTTGCCTGAAGGTATTTAATGATATCTACTTCTGAAATTTGTGATAACTCTTCATCCACATTGTGCGCTTTTAAACCATCTGTTACATATTTGGGTACTTCGTTTTCAGGTGATCCGGAAAATTTAAAAACACCCAAAGCCATCATCCCCGTAAATGCTGCAGCAACTGCATATTTGATAAAAATTTGGCTACGCTTACGAAGGGTAATAATTTTTGCCTGTTGCGGTTTTACTTTATCATTTATTTTATTGCTCAATGTTTCAAAATAGCCCTGGGGTACAGTAAAAACATTTTCGTTTTGGATACTGTACAACATCGGTGATAAGGTTCTTAATTCATTAAAATCTGCAATGTCCTGCTTCTCATTTACCCTGGCCAAAACAATATCAGCCAAACTATCAAAATAACCTTCCGGTACATTTGCAGCTGAATGAATGTCATTACCAAATTTAATACTACTGTTTTCCTCTTTTAAAATTGTTAAAACATCATCACTAAAAAAATTAAAATACCCTTCAGGAACAATAAAAACATTTAACTTTTCTATTCCGGCTAATAACGGGCTTAAGGCCTTTATTTCATTCAATATGTCAATCCTGCTTTCCATTACTCAATTAAGACGCTTTTATTTGTAAAAAGTTTAACGATTTAATATAAAATCTTCTATTTTTTTTACAGCATGATGATAACTCGCTTTTAACGCCCCTTCGCTTGTTTCTAAAACCCTGCTCATTTTTTCATAAGGCATCTCATCGTAGTATCTTAAATTAAATACAACTCTTTGTTTTTCAGGTAATTGTTGTATAGCTACCTGTAATTTCCATTCCAGTTTGTTGGCATCAAAGTGTTTATCTGCCTGAAGCTTGTTACTTAAACCGCCTTCTACATCATTCAAAGAAACCGAAGGTCTTTTTTTCTGCTGCTCTAAAAAACTAAGTGATTCATTAGTTGCAATTCTGTAAAGCCAGGTATATAACTGGCTATCTTCCCTGAAATTATCAAGTCCCTTCCATACTTTGATAAACATATTCTGCAACACATCATTGGCATCTTCATGTTCTACCACCATTCGCCGGATATGCCAGTACAATTTTTCCTGGTATTTCTTTATGATACGGGTATAGCCTGCTTCTCTTGTAGCCGGTTCATGGAACTGGCTTAACAGTTCTTTATCGTCTAAATGTTGGTTCATATAAGGTTGATGCCGCAGTAAAAATAAAAAAACCAACCGTAAGATTGGTTTTTTAACAAAAAGTTTAATTGTATTATTTCCTAAAAATGACTTTTTCAGCTGCTGCAACTATATCTGGCGTATCCAAGCCATATTTTTTTAACAGGTCCATTGGCTTTCCGCTTTCACCAAATGTATCATTGGTTCCAACAAATTCAATAGGTACAGGAAAATGTTTTGCGGCTACCTGTGCAATACTATCTCCCAATCCGCCAATGATATTATGTTCCTCTGCTGTTACAGCGCATTTCGTTTTTTTGATAGAAGCTATAACTGCATCAACATCCAAAGGTTTAATAGTATGAATATTTATTAGTTCAACACTATGCCCTTTTTCTTCCAGGATCTTACCAGCTTCAATGGCTTTCCAAACCAGGTGGCCGCAGGCAAAAATGCTCACATCTGTTCCTGTTGAAAACTGTTGTGCCTTGCCAATAATAAAATCAGATTCGTTAGTAAAGATGGGCCAAACGGGACGGCCAAAACGAAGATAAACCGGGCCTTCATATTCTGCTATTGCTATTGTAGCAGCCTTGGTTTGATTATAATCAGCAGGTACGATAACCGTCATGCCGGGTAACATTTTCATCAGGCCAATATCTTCAAGGATCTGGTGAGTTGCTCCATCTTCTCCAAGTGTGAGCCCGGCGTGTGATGCACAGATCTTTACATTTTTACCGCTATAGGCAATACTTTGTCTGATCTGGTCATACACCCTTCCTGTAGAGAAGTTAGCAAATGTTGTAGTAAATGGTATCTTTCCCCCGATAGTTAACCCTGCGGCTATTCCCATCATATTGGCTTCAGCAATTCCACATTGAATAAATCTGTCGGGAAATGCTGCAATAAAACCATTCAATTTTAAAGAGCCGGCCAGGTCAGCAGTAAGAGCAACAATATTTGAATTTTTTTTGGCCGCTTCCAGAATGCCATCACCAAAACCACTGCGGGTATCTTTATTTCCTGTAACCAGTATTTCGTTGAGCATTTTATAAAACTATTTTTAGTTTTTAATATGGCGCAAAGTAAAAGAAAGATTTGATTGATGGGGAAAGTTTAGTAAAAAGTTGCTCACAAACTTTAATGAATGCCAGGTTAAATTTTTTTATACATATTTAAAATTCTAAAATTTAATTCAGATCAGCAATCTGGGTAGTAAATAAATTTTCGTCTTCTTTTAGTTTTCGTTCCCAGTCCCAGGCAGTCTTCATCATGTCTTGCAGGGTAAATTCAGGTGTCCAACCCAACAGTTTTTGTGCTTTATCATTATTGGCATAAATAGCAGTAACATCACCCGAACGGCGGGGAGCCATCTGGTAATTAAGTTTTACGCCTGTAATTTTTTCAAATTCATTGATCACTTCCAATACGCTGTATCCATTACCGGTACCCAGGTTAAACAATTCGCATTTACTGGTATTCGTTTTATCCAGCATATAGTTGAGCGCTAATGTATGTGCATGTGCAATATCACTTACATGTATATAATCCCTGATACAGCTTCCGTCCTTTGTAGGATAATCATTACCGTATACCTGCAACATTTGAATTTTACCAATAGCTGTCTGTGTAATTACCGGAACCAGGTTAGCTGGTTTACCAATGGGTAATTCGCCTATATGACCTGAGGGGTGTGCGCCAACCGGGTTAAAATACCTGAGTAAAACAGCCTTTGTTTTGTTTAGCTTAACGGCTTCATTTACAATTTCTTCACCCATTTGCTTGGTAGCCCCATAAGGAGATTCGGCCCTTTTTTGCGGTGTTTCTTCGGTAACGGGTACCCTATCAGGATTACCATACACTGTACAGGATGATGAAAAAACAAAATTCGGAATTGAAAACTCATCAGCACATTTTAATATATTGATGAGGGAGTTTAAATTATTTTCAAAATACAATAATGGTTTTTCAACAGATTCCCCAACTGCTTTATAGGCTGCAAAATGAATGATGCCTTTGATACCAGGGTTTTCCTGAAAAATGGCAACCACGTCATCATAAATACAAAGATCAACTTTATAATTTTTTACTTTTTTCCCTGTTATTTTTTCAACGCCATCCAATATGGTGTCCTTGCTCCGCGAATTATTATCAGCTGAGATCACTTCAAATCCATTTTGTATCAGATCAACAATTGTATGAGAACCGATATAACCACATCCGCCCGTAACCAGTATTTTATTCATTATACAAAGAAAACAAAAAATCACTCAAAATAATGAGTGATTAATTTATTAAAAAAAAGTAAAATTATTTGATAAAAATGGAAACCAGGTAGTAGGTGAATGCAGCCAGTAAACCACTTACGGGTATAGTTAATACCCAGGCCCACAATAGGTTTACCGTTACCCCCCATCTAACAGCGCTTAAGCGTTTAGTGGCCCCTACTCCAATTATACTTCCTGTAATGGTATGAGTTGTAGAAACAGGTATTCCCATCTGCCCGGTAAAAAACAATGTGAATGCGCCGGCAGTTTCGGCTGCTACCCCTTCAAGTGGTGTAACTTTTGTAATTTTTGTTCCCATGGTCTTAACAATTTTCCATCCGCCGCTCATTGTTCCAAAACCAATTGCCAGGTAACAGGCAATGGGTACCCAGTTGGGTAATTCAGAAAAATTCTGCAGGCTTCCGTTAGCAATTAAAGCA
>JAYVUE010000137.1:0-5706 GCA_043788195.1 Chitinophagaceae bacterium | reverse complement strand
GCAAACGAACTTTCGATCTGTTTTCCAAAGAAATAGCCTGCAACCCCGCCTACAAGGGCACCAAGGGCCAATACAAGAAAATTGTTACCCGAGGCAAACCAGGCAATACCAATACCCATTAATCCAAGGAAGATAATGGTAACTATGACCACTTTATTTTTTTTTGCGTGTATCTTTTCAGGCGAAGGCTGATGATGTTGATGATGTGGTGGCTTTCTGGATTTTGATCGTGGCATGTTTTTTATTTTTGAAAGTACGAAATTTATGGCAGTTTTAATTGATCCAGGTCTTTTCGGAAATCATATTGAAGGTCTTCATGGAGACCTGCAATAGATTTCTCTATCTTTTTAAGTTGGTTTTGATAAATATTGATCAATTGCTGACTATCGTTTACAGGTATTCCGCTTGCTTTGAGTGTTGAGCAAAAATGGATCAGCAACTGAACTTCCGCATTGGCAGATCCTGTATAGCGTATGAATTTTTCTGTTGTGCGTAGTATTTTACGAAGGCTCTTTTTTACAAAATACAGGTTGGAAGTATTTATGTCTGCAAACTGTTCCTCCATAAAAAAATTTACGTTTGCCACATAAGCATCTTCATCAAAAGATTCAAACAGCAGGTAGGTTAGTAATTCCTTATTTTCTTTTTTAAATTTAACCAGGCGAAGGCATAATGCCATCAATCGGGGCTGAGCTAATTGCTCCAGTTCGGCCTGGATATCTTTTACTGATGCCGTTTTCATTTATGGAAAATACAATTTTTTACAGCTAAGCTGAAAAAAAATAAAAAAGATCAGGGCAATTGATAATGATGATAATAAATTTTTAAATGAAGGGATCTTTTATAACGTAATTGCCTGTTAGCTTAATGTTTTAAACATTTTTCCTATGAGTATACCATTATGATATATCTGCATGCTATAATTTCCTTTCTGGTATTTATCAGTGTTTAGTGTAAAGAGTAAACGACGGGTTTCGCCATTGGTAATTTCAAAACGCAATTTGTAAGTGTATATCTTTTTACCTTCATCAGAATTAAAAGTACCTGATTCCCATGCCGATGTTTTTAAAACCTGGCCGTCGGGTTGAATTACAACGATCATCATTTCACTTGAATTGGTTGGATTGCCATTATTTTTAACGACAAAAGAACCTACTAACTTTTCAGTTTGTTGTGCCTGCAGGGTTTCCTCTTCTTTACCTTCATTCAGCATTATTGTTGAAAGTTTTAATTCAGAAGCAGTAAAACCGGCTGTCAGTTCATTTTTAATTACAGGTAAAGGTTTTTCTTCAAAGGCATCCCGCTTTGCATTGGGCGCAGGACTTTTCATATAGTCTGACAATTGCGCCAACACTTCATTCAATCTTTTATTTTCGTTTTCAACATCTTTATTACGGCTGCGTAGTTCTTCAACAATTTGTTGAACTCGCCTATTTCTTGCCGGGCACCACCCAAGCTGCCATTATTAGCAGGTGTTTTTAATATTTCGCTGATCTCATTCCTTAATTTATTGAATTCGTTTAGCTTTATTTCGAGTTGAATTTTCAGGGAGTCGGCATTGCTCCATGCAGAATCATATTTTTTTTCTAATGCATTGATATTATTTGCAGAAAAGTTTTGAGATGAATCCCGTTTTAATAATTCAAGGCTTACAGGGCCTTTGCCGGCAGGGGCTACACCGTTTTTTTCTGTCTTGCTGATTTGATATACCCTGTATCACCAGGTCCATAATAAAATGCAGGAAACAATCAACAATAAGGAAGAAACAATGAGTAATAATAATGATTTAGTATCTCTCATAATGTTCCGGTGACATGAAATTTATTACTTTCAAACTTATTAGATCTTACCTGCTAACCTGGTTATCAACATAAGCTGATATCCAGCCAACCTGCCCGTTTTTAACCAGAAAAAATTGTTTCTTCTCATATACCCCTTCAAACTGCCGCATTATTTTCAGCAACAACCCGGTGCCCGCCAGTATTGCCCGTTGATCAAAAACCTTGTTTATTCTTTTTATTTCATTGGCAATGGCAACTTTGTTTATTGTATTATCTGTAATTGTACTTAAGACGGCGGAATCACTTAATGACCCATAATTAGAAAATGCCCTTTCCCCGGCTTGTTGTATTGTGAAAAAAATGTGTCTAACCGGATTTTAAGGATGCGGCTGTGTCAGGCAGGAATTATTTTTTGCATAATGGCAAACTCAATGGGTTGTGTCGGGATCCCAAACCTTTTATCATCGGGCAATGGTTTTTTTTCTCCGGTTAAATAATAGCCACGCCTGATATACCATTCAATAAGTTCTGTGCGCAGTGAGATCACATTCATAAAAATTACCGGGCATTTATTATTTTTTGCGTACTGTTCAGCGGCAAGCAATAATTGTTTGCCAATACCTGCTGCCTGCAATTCAGGAGAAACGGTTAGCATGCCAAGGTATAAACCCCTATCCTTTTTTTGCAGGTACACGCAACCGGTAATTAATTTATCAGCATTTTCATATTTCAGTAAAGTTGCTCCTGGCTCAGTGATGAGTTTGGCGAGTGTAACATTATCTGTTCGCTTTTCCCCTACCAGCAGATCAGCCTCTGTTGTCCATCCTTTTTTTGAAAATTCTCCACGGTAGGCACTGTTTATTAATGTTACCAGGTCCGCTACATCGGATATAGTTGCTGCATTTATCATTATACAACGAAAATATAAAAAGCTTCGGGTTATTTATTAAATTGTTGTTTTAAATCCGCACCAATGTATCACTCTACGGTTTAATTAATTAATATTGTAATAAACATATAATTATGAAAGGTGTAAAGGTCATTCTCATCAGCCTGTCGGTTATGCTGATCACCGTATTTTCCTGTAAAACTGTAGGTAGAATTGCTGCCAAATACTGGTTAAACAAAGAGATAAAAGAATTTGTTTCCAAATGCGAAGACAAGGGTACACTTATTATTGGCAGCGAAAATGCACATAAATACTGCGATTGTGCAGTGGACCTGGTGGCAGAGAAATACCAGGATTACAAAGACGCAAAAAAATTATCCATTATGGAGATCATTGATTTTATAAATAAGTGTAAGTGATCGATATAACTGTAAAAATGAAACTGGTTGTACTGCTATCATTTATAATATTGTTGGGTGCCTGTAATAATAATGGATCAGAAACACCCGATGGCGGGCCATGCAGCTATGAGGATAAAGTTTATCCTGCCACATTAATAAAAACTATACAACATGGCAATGAACAGTATGATGCCGTATTTAAGCTAAACGAAATAAAAAGTTTTTCGGGAAGCGATACCATTTACTATTCAAGCCTTAATCACCAACATTATATTCAAACAAGTGAAAAGCCCAGTGACAGCTTAGTGCCCGGCAAAAAATATTCTTATTTTGTAAAAAATATCAGATCAGGGCACTGCAATCCTCATATTGAATACTTAACCCTTCAACCTTATCCTTAAATATTAATCCTTCAACATTCAACTAAACTCCTCCCCTCTTTTTTTGTACTTTTGCAACCTTAATGAAATGATATTTTATAATGGAATTAAGTAAAAATTTTGAACCTACAGCAATTGAAGCCAAATGGTACCAACATTGGTTGAGCAAAGGATATTTTAACAGCAAGCCTGATGATAGGGAAGCTTATACCATTGTTATTCCACCACCCAACGTAACCGGTGTGTTGCACATGGGCCATTGCCTTAATAATTCTATACAGGATATTTTGATCCGCCGGGCCAGGATGCAGGGTAAAAATGCCTGCTGGGTACCAGGCACCGATCATGCTTCAATTGCCACAGAAGCAAAAGTAGTTGGTATGTTAAGGGAAAGAGGCATTACCAAATCTTCTTTAAGCCGCGACGAATTTTTGGGTTATGCCTGGGAATGGAAAGAAAAATATGGCGGTATTATTTTACAGCAACTGAAAAAATTAGGTTGTAGCCTGGATTGGAACAGGACATCCTTTACAATGGATAAAGACTATTATGAATCGGTTATTAAAATATTTGTGGCGCTGCATAAAAAAGGATGGATCTATCGTGGTAAAAGAATGATCAACTGGGATGTAAAAGCAAAAACAGCTTTGAGTGATGAGGAAGTGATCAGAAAAGAAACCAAACAAAAATTATATCACCTACGTTATGCCATTGAAGGAAGTGATGAAGGCATTGTAATTGCCACCGTTCGCCCCGAAACGATCATGGGTGATACAGCGATCTGTGTTCACCCTGATGATGAGCGTTACAAACACCTGCAGGGAAAATTTGCATTGGTACCGTTGATCGATCGCCGCATTCCAATCATTGCGGATGATTATGTAACAATGGATTTTGGATCAGGCGCTTTAAAAGTTACCCCTGCACATGATATAAATGACAACCAACTTGGGCAAAAACATAACCTTGAAATAGTTGACATTTTTAATGATGATGGTACTTTAGGTCCGGATGCACAAATTTATATTGGCCTCGACCGCTTTGAAGCAAGAAAGAAAATTGTTATTGAACTGGAAGAAAAAGGTTTTTTAGTTAAAACAGAAGATTATACCAGTGAGGTAGGCTATAGCGAACGCACAGACGCTGTTGTGGAACCCCGTTTAAGTTTGCAATGGTGGGTAAGCATGAAGGATATTGCTACGCCGGCCTTAAAAGCGGTAATTGATGAAGAAATAAAATTCTATCCACCTAAATTTAAAAATCTTTACCGTCACTGGATGGAAAATATAAAGGACTGGTGCATCAGCCGCCAACTTTGGTGGGGCCACAGGATCCCGGCCTGGTATGATGAAGAGGGACGGTATGTTGTTGCAGAAAATGAAACCGAAGCGAAGAAAATATTCAATGACCAATTTTCAATACTCAATGCTCAATTGAAGCAGGACGAGGATTGTTTGGATACCTGGTTCAGCAGTTGGTTATGGCCTTTTGAAGTTTTTAAAGGTTACTCTGATCCCGGTAATAAAGAAATTAAGTACTACTACCCTACCAACACTTTGGTTACTGCACCCGAAATTATTTTCTTTTGGGTAGCAAGGATGATCATGGCAGGTTTTGAATATATTGGTGAAAAACCTTTTCAGCAGGTATACTTTACCGGTATTGTGAGGGATAAGCAGGGAAGAAAAATGAGTAAGAGTTTGGGTAATTCACCCGATATGCTGGCGCTAATAGATCAGTATGGTGCAGATGCCGTTCGGTTTGGTATCATGATCGCATCGCCTGCAGGGAATGATATTTTATTTGATGAATCAGCATTGGAACAGGGCCGTAATTTCAATAATAAATTGTGGAATGCGTTGAAGCTGGTGAAAATGTGGGAGGCAAGAGTTGGAACAACAACCGAGGACCGACCACCGGCCACAGATGGATTCGCGATATATTGGTTTGATAACAGGCTTAACCAAGTTAAGGCTGAAGTGGAATCGATGATGAATCAATTCCGTTTAAGCGAAGCATTAAAAACTATCTACTCATTGATATGGGATGATTTTTGCAGCTGGTATTTGGAATGGGTGAAGCCGGGGTTTGAACAACCCGTTGAAGAAAATATTTACAACAAAACTTTAGAATTTTTTGAAGAACTCATGCAGTTGTTGCATCCTTTTATGCCATTTGTTACTGAAGAAATATATCATTTGCTTAAAACGCAAACCAATGATTTGTGTGTAAAACAATTTGCTGCGATAAAATCT
>JAYVUE010000136.1:0-3438 GCA_043788195.1 Chitinophagaceae bacterium | reverse complement strand
TTTTACAGAACTCTCCTACGCAGGGTGCTGATCCGGCAGCATTTCCATTTTTCTTTACCCGTAAACAAGTATTGTAGGTTCCTGCTTTTGTGTAGGTATGCGTTGGGTTTACATCGAGCGAAGAAGTACCATCCCCAAATGTCCATTTTACCGAATCAGTGGAGGATAAGTTAACAGATTGATTTGCGAAATAATGTTTTAAATAACTGGATGAATCTTTGTGCCAGGTAAAATAGGCGGTAAGGTTACAGGTTGGTTGAATTACCACTTGTAATTTAACAGACTCCGTACAAACAACTACCCCACTTGAATTTATCCTTGTTAAATAATGTATTACCTGGTAAGTGCCCGGTACAGCATAGATATGTGATGGTGATATCAAATGACTTGCAATGGTGGCATCCCCAAAAACCCATTCATGCCGCACCACCGGGGAGTCCCCAGCCAGGGCGGGCGAAAATTTTACAGAAGAATTATTTGAAAGTACAAAGCTAAAGGAGGCATTACAATTGGTAACATTCTGGGCTTTGGATGTAAATTGAATAAAACCAAAGGCAAGCAACAGAAATGAAAATATCTTTTTCATGACTTAAATTTTACTGGTTGGTTAAAGAGGGTAATACTTTGTTCGAATCAAAATAGCAATTGTTAACTAGTTAGACTGGTAAAAGCTATTAAAGTTAAACAATCATTTTAATATTTTTCTCTTATATTTTGCAAAAAGCGCTCAACCGCTCTGCGGACAGGGGTAGCTGCAGTCAGGTAATTATTGTTGAGTACAGAAAAGATCAATATTTTATTGCTTTTAGTTATCATATAACCACTTAATGCACAGTTATTGCTTAGTGTTCCGGTTTTCGCAAAAATGTATCCTGCCTCCTTTTTATAATAGGCTGACAGCGTGCCTTTGCCACCAGTAGGCAAAATGGTTTTCATCCGGTCCATTCCAAATTCATTTTTCATTTTATTGAGAATGTACACAAATGACTGCGGGGTAAATAAATTATAACGGCTAAGCCCGCTGCCATCTACCCATTTCGGCTTTTGAGGAATATCTTTAAGTTCAGTGCTTAAAAGGGATGCTATCATTTTTTCATCATTCATATAACCGAGATGCTCGTTACTGGCCATTAGCAATGTTTGCTCTGCAAAAAAATTATCACTGCGGTGCATCATTGGTGTAAAGAGCGAATCAGCAGGTTGAGAGTGGATGATTTGAACAGCAGTCTCTCCTTTGGAGGTTGGAGGATAAACCAGGTGTATATTTTTTACTGCTTCCTGTAAAAGTTGAGCAGACTGTTGTACGCTGGTTTTATACGGTATTTCTGTTTTTGTAAAAACCGCCTCAGTAGTATCAGTAAATAAAGTGAAATCGTTGCTTACCTGGTTGCGTCTTATGTAAAAGCGCTTTTCTTTTAAATCTATCTTATTTACCGGCTCACCCTGTTTGTTTTTTAGCGATAGTCCCCCTGGTATGCTTAGCAGGGTATCTCCACTTACATAAAATGTATATTCATTTCCATAAACCGGCAATGAAGACCGCTCCGCCATATACCCGCTATTGTAATCATCCCATGCCCATCCACGCCCAAAAGGATTGAATACCGCTGCCGGTTCATTTAATTCAAAAGTGGCCATACTGTCTTTTTCTAAAAAATTCAACACCGGTTGGTTGGCAAAATCGGGATGCAGCAAAGTAGGATCGCCGGTAGCCTGGATAAAATAATAAGCCTGCCCCGTTGAGGATTTTTCACCGGATCTTGTATACCGCAAACCAACCAAACTGTCACCCAAATATTTCATGCCGGCATACAGGGAAAATAATTTTGTATTGGAGGCAGGTACAAAATATTTGGTTGCATCATAATTATACCAATACTTACCGGTTGCCGGTTCGTAAATACTGATACCGATATGACCTGTGCTGATGGCGGAATCATTCAACAAAATCCGGGTAGCCTGTTTGGATATTTGTTTGGAAACGGAGCAGGATGCAAGCATCATCATAAAAGCAATCATCCATTGTAAAATAGCGGTGCATTTCATGAAGCAGCTTTTAGTTTGACAGAATTTTTTTTGCATATTCGGTTGGTAGTGAAACCCACTTCTGCACTTGTCATGAAGCTGTTTCTCTAAATTGATAAGGAATGTTTACATTTTTTTTCGGGCTTCCATGAACGGGAAATTAATTATTCGTTTCTTGATGCCGAAGTTAAACAGAATTTTTTTGTCGGAGTCTTTATACCGGGCCCGCTGAGTTTTATAATAAACCTTGTTGGCATTACAACTCATACAACAATAATGAAAAACCAATCAATTACTGTTTCAGGTCAGGTAAGCCATACTTTTCTTTTACTGCGTTGTATTGTTTGATGTAATGTTTGTCTTTCCGGATGCCGGCACTGGTGAGTATGCCACTGGCAATGGTTTTCACCCAATAATTAAACACAAATTTTTCTTTGTCCCTAATATAATAAATCAGGGCAGGTTTAGTATTTTTTTTGCGAAATACAAGACTTGAAAGATTACTAACTACCGAAAGAATAAATCGATTTTTTTCAATATCATTTTTGTCCAGGAGCTGTATTTTAAGTTGGTGGTAGTAAAAGTTCATGTTTCCTGCTGCCGCATGTTTATTGCCTGCCCAAATTGCATACAGGGTATCGGCACTACCCTTTTTGATACGAATATTGGCCATTGGAATGGTGGCATCATTTAAATTGGTAAGTTGCAGGGGAGCCACGTTTACTTTTACATTGAAAAAAGAAAGTGAATCCTTGTTAGCCTCCCTGTAATAAAAATTAGTCACGGCATTATTGAATATAAATGCTTTTGCATTTATGGTTAGACTATCTTTCTTTATATTATTTAAGCCGGTAATTACCCCATTTAACTGTGTAATGGGAATAGTAGTTTTTTTGTTGGTTTTCTCAGCAATTTCATGTACGCTAATCGTGCTGTTTTTTATAAAGACGGAATTGACCTGTATCCTTTTTTTAAATGATTGTAGAAGAGCGCCCGGCATTAATTTTTCTATGTTGTGCCTAAAGGGAATATTCCTGTCCCTGGTTGCCTCCAGGGTAGTGTTTTCTATAGCAATTGTTTTAATATGCAAGGCTGCCTCTTTTTGCAGTTGGTCAAATTGCAAACCGCTGATACTTGCGGCCTCGCCTTCAACCGTTAAATAATCTGCCTGCCATTCAGCCTTGCTAAAAGTTTCGGCTTCACCCAGGTTAGGCAGTACACTATAATTCCTTGCATAAAAGGTTTTTATAAGAGGATCCCATTCAATGGAACCTGCAATGGCGGCAATTGTTTTGTTTTTATAATACAGTTTTGCATCCTGTATTTGAGTTTGAGTAACCAATTGCTGCCAACGTAGTTTTGTTTTGGGCTCAATTGAAAAAGAGTCAGATTTAAAAGTGCCCTTGATATCAA
>JAYVUE010000135.1:0-2135 GCA_043788195.1 Chitinophagaceae bacterium | reverse complement strand
CCAAATTGTAATAAAATAGAAGTTAACAGTAAAATTGAGCACAATGAACTGGTAGTGTCGGTAAAAGATGGTGGTATTGGCATTAGTAAAACAGATCAGCAAAAAATATTTCAACGATTTTATCGTGTTGCCGGAAAGGATGAAAAAACATTTCCAGGCTTTGGCATCGGATTATTTATAGCGGCACAAATTATACAACGGCATAACGGAAAAATAGGAGTTAATAGTGAACCGGGCAAAGGTTCCGTTTTTTATTTTACCTTGCCCTTACAAGGTTAAAAATATAATTATTTATGGTTAATAGTAAGTATCATATTTTAGTAATTGATGACAATGAAGATGTTCTTTTTATGATAAAAATAATGTTGGAAATGAAAGGATATAAGGTAACACCAAAAGAAAGCCCAGAAAATATTGAACTTTTTATAGAGACCGAACTGCCTGATTTAATTTTAATGGACATGTTGTTATCTGGTGCAGATGGGCGTCAAGTTTGTAAAAAAATAAAGTCAAATGAATTGATTTCCAAATTGCCTGTTATTATGATATCGGCACTACCAGATGCAGGAGCCAGTTGTATTGATGCAGGAGCTAATTATTTTTTGGGAAAACCTTTTGAAATGAATGATCTTTTTACAACAATTGACAATGCATTATCCACTGTAATTATATAATTTTGTGGTTCTTGAAAAAGTATTTTTTTGCTACATTAAATTTTAATCAATTATAAAAAACAAAGTATGAAAAAATTATTCTCGTTGCTTTCTGTAACAGCCTTACTTTTTACAATAACATCTTGTTCTGCACAGGATAAAAAAGAAGATAAAAGTAAACGCCCCAGCCCACCAGCAAAAGTTAGTGCAACCATTAGCTCAGGTGCCACAATAAATATTGACTATAGTCAGCCCTCAGTAAAAGGCAGAACTATTGGAAAAGATTTGGAACCAAAAGGGACTGATGTTTGGCGTACAGGTGCCAATGAAGCCACTGTATTTGAAACTACCAAGCCAGTAACTATTAATGGCAACGCTTTACCAGCAGGAAAATATAGCCTGTTTTCCATTGCAGGTAAAGATGAGTGGACTATTATTTTTAATAAAAAATGGGATCAGTGGGGAGCTTATGATTACAAACAGGCCGATGATATTTTAAGGATAAAAGCGGCAGCTACAAAACCTTCAGCCTTTGCAGAAAAAATGACCTTTACCATTGAAAAAGATGGAAAAGTAAATTTACTGTGGGGAGATAATCAGGTAAATTTTATGGTAAAGTAAAGGATGTAAAAAATAGGGTAAGTAGTTCCCCATAATATCTTCCTCAGCAACAAAATTAAAAAACGTGTAAGCTAATCCTTGCACGTTTTTTAATACTCAGAAGGTAATATGCACACTGTTTTATATAGTTTTTAGTTTGGCACAACATTCTCTGCTAATTTAAATAAAACCATGAAAAAAACAACACCTTTAATAAGTAAAGAAGACATTCATAACAGTACGGACAATAAAATTGACCAAGATTTTAAAGGCTTTCCGCATGGAACAGCGCAGATAAATATAATAAACCCAAAAACTAAACAGGAAAAAAAAATTGCGGCACTTAACATTACAGACGGTGAAAAAATAAACAAAAATACCAGCAAAACGGATGAAGCGGCGTCCGATGGTTCAGGCGGCGCATTTGAAGGCACGGAAAATATGAGAGATGATGATTAAGAACTAGTAAATCTCTAAAGCGTGATGTATTTTTAGGCTTGTGATATTGATCTATTTTTTGAAAATTAAGATTGCCGCTGGTGAACAGGCAATCTAACATATTTTATCCATCTTTAAATTTTAGTTGCTTCATTTAAGCGTTGGCAAAAGGGTTAAATACTGCCACATATCCTCTTAATAATATCACCAAATCAGGGCTTAAAGTATACCCTTGTTTATCAATCCACTGGCGGCAACATAGCAGTTTACCACCTGGTTTTCGGCTACATCTTTTTTGCCCAAAGCATTGCCCATATTGGATCTTCCGGTAAGTATCAATGAATGTAAAGTTGTAAGTTTACTCTCTTCATGTGCAAATGTCAGGCCATACGCTACTTCAGCATCTATATGTACAAATGTGTGGCACACCAAAGCTCTTTCTCG
>JAYVUE010000134.1:0-8362 GCA_043788195.1 Chitinophagaceae bacterium | reverse complement strand
GCTTTTAGTATGGATCAGATGAAGTTATGGAAATCGGCCGGCGTAAGTCCTTTGGGTGGTTGTTTACCTGCCTTGTTACAGATCCCTATTTTTATGTCTTTGTATTATTTCTTTCAGTCAAATATTTCGTTACGCGGCCAAAGTTTTTTATGGGCTAAAGATCTGGCAGCTTATGATTCCATTGCAAAGCTTCCTTTTGATATACCATTTTATGGCGATCATGTAAGTTTATTTACAATCACGGCTACGCTTACCAGTCTGGTCATTTCTATTTATAGTATGAGTTCAATGCAGGATAATAGTAATCCTGTAATGAAATATATGCCTTATATATTCCCTGTTTTATTATTGGGAGTATTTAACAGGCTTCCTGCTGCCCTTACCTGGTATTATACAGTTTCAAACACAATTACCCTTATACTTCAGATAGTAATTCAGAAGTATATTATTAATCATGAAAAGATATTGGCGCAAATAGAAGAAAACAGGAAAAAACCTGTTAAGCAAAATAAGTTACAGGAGCGAATGCAGGCAATGCAGGAAAGCAATAAAAAATTGCAGGATTTAAAAAATAAGAATGCCAAACGATAAAAAATTTAGTTAAAATTACCGGGCCTGCAAGCTAATCAATCAGCTGCAGGCCTTTATTTTAATGCAAAACCTCTCAACTTGGCACGGGATTTTATTATCTTTATTGAAACATTTTTTGAAATGAAAAATATAAGGTTATTTAGTTTGGTTATGTTGTTTATGACGGGCCCGGTTTTAGTTTTTGCACAAAAAACAATGGCTGAGGGAACAATAGTTTATGATATGGTAATACAGACCGGGAATACCGCTCCTCAAAAGGGAGATGCCCTTACCGGGGCTACAACAACTGTTTATCTAAAAGGTAATAACAGCCGTAATGATATGGTTAGTGCGTTAGGTAATGAAACTACTATCCACAACGGTAAGTCGGGGAACGCTGTGATTTTGAAAGAATTTAGCGGACAAAAACTAATGATAAAACTTAGTAAAGAAAACTGGGAAGAAAAAAACAAAGCTTATAATGGAACCAGATTTGAATTGACTAACGAAGAAAAAACTATAGCCGGGTATGCCTGTAAAAAAGCGATAGCAAAAATGGCTGATGGTAAAACTTTTATCGTTTATTATTCTGCTGATATTATGGTAGCAAATAAAGAGTATGACCCAACATTTGTAAACCTGCCAGGGATAGCCATGCAATATGAAATTGAATCGGGGAAAATGAAATTCAAATATACTGTTTCAAAAATAAGTTTTGATCCGGTATTAGTTGCAAAATTTGATTTCCCAACATCAGGATACAGGGTAATGACTTACGAAGAAAATCAACAAATGAAAAAAGGGAATTAATAAATATAAAAACAAAATTAAAAACCCTCTGCAGGCAGAGGGTTTTTAATTTAATGAGGTCTGATGATGAGTTTCATTCCGGTATAACCTTCTTTCAATTCCGGAACAGTAAGAATTTGCTTATAAGGTATAATATAAACTGTATTTCCCTTTTGATAACTAACTAATGAATTATTGAAAATATTGTTATTACTGTAAGTTTGATTTAACAACAAACTACCGGTGTATTTTAAACCGGAGCGAATGTTTAAAGAGATAGCACTTCTTAAAGAGGAAGGGGCACTGATATTAAGGTCAATTCTATTTTTACTCTTTTTTCCAATGCCTCTATCTGCCAACGCACCAAGAGTTGCACTTATAAGTACAACTACAACTAGTAACAATTTGGTTATTTTCATCATTGGTTATTATTTTACAAGACAAATATATTGAAAATAGTTTGATATAAATCTACCACTCATACTTTGTTTTTACATTATTTTAACGTTTAAAGGCAGAAATTGTTATAAAAACTTGCCTGTTTCTTTAAAACTTGCTAATTTACAATAACTTAAAGCCCATGAGTAAATATCCTTACCGCCAAGATCGGGACGAATTAAGGGAATTATTGTTGCAGTTTGATAATCTCAAGTCTGGCAAAAGCAACTCTTTCATAGAAGAAGATTCATTTGAACGTATTATTGACTATTTTGATGAAAAGGAACAGTTAACTCAAGCATTAGAGGCTGCTGAGTTCGGTATTCAGCAATATCCGTATTCTGCTGCTTTATTGTTGAAAAAGGCAGATCTGTTGATTGCATTGCACAGATACAAAGAAGCTTTGTTCATACTTGATCAGGCCGAATTACTAGATGGAAAAGATACCAACCTGTATATTTTAAAAACAGATGCCTATCTGGCATTGGATCAGCAACAAAAAGCAGCAGCGGTTTTAGAAGCAGCAATAGATGATTTTGAAGGGGAAGAAAAAATAGATCTTTTATTTGAGTTGGCCGATGTTTATGACGATTATGAAAATTTTGAAAAGGTATTTGATTGTCTTAAAATAATATTAGAGCAAGAACCCAATAATGAGGAAGCATTATACAAAATTTGTTTTTGGACCGATTTTACAGGTCGTAATGAAGAGGGTATACGATTACATCAGAAAATAATTGAAGATTTTCCTTTTAATGAATTGGCATGGTTTAATCTGGCTGCTGCCTATCAGGGATTGAAATTATTTGAAAAGTCAATAGATGCTTATCAGTATGCAGTGGCCATTGATGAAAAATTCGATTATGCCTGGCGCAATATGGGGGATGCTTTTATACGATTGCGCAGGTATAAAGAAGCCGTTGAGGTTTTGGAAAAGGTATTGGAATTAGCCAGGCCCGAGGATGTTATTTACGAAGCAATAGGACATTGCTATGATAAAATGGAAAATTTTGCACAGGCACGCTTTAATTATCGTAAAGCCAGTCATCTAAATCATGATGATAGTCACTTACTTTATAAAATTGCCTGTACCTATATGAACGAAGGCACCTGGGATAGTGCAATAAAAAATCTTGAAATTGCAATGCGTATTCATCGCATGCAACCTGAATATAATCTTGCCATGGGCCAATGCTTTATGGAGTTGAATAAACTGGATGATGCAATCACTTATTTTGGTAATGTAGTCAGGGTAAGGCCAAAGAATTTAAATGGCTGGACAGAATTATTGAAATGCCTTTTTAAAGCAGAATTATTTGATGAAGCAGTAGAATATGCCGGCTTTGCATATGAGCAAACTGATGGTAAGCCCATTTTCCTTTTTTATAAAAGTGCTGTTTTGTATGCTATGGGAAAATCCAAAGAAGGTTTACTTTTTCTTGAACAGGGCATGATTAAAAATCCTAGGTTAATAAAAAAATTTATTGAATTAAATCCCTCAATTCTTCAAAACCAGGGCGTAGTGGATATTATTGCCAGGTTTAAAAAACGTAAATCCATTTAAGCTGCCCAATCGTTTTTAGCATTGCCTTTTACCATTGAGGGGTTATCTTTGCTCATCATTAAAAAACTGAGTATGAATTTTAATCTTTCACAGATTCCAGAACGTAATAAAAAACCCCGAAATCATGGTATTACCATGGTGATGGATAAAGGCCTGAGCATTGAAGAAGCCAGAAATTTTATGAGTATTGCTCACCCACATGTTGATATTGTTAAACTTGGCTTTGGGACAGCGTTTGTTACACCGGATCTGAAAGAAAAACTGAAGATCTATCGTTCTTACGATATGCCCGTTTATTTTGGCGGCACTTTATTTGAAGCTTTTCTGATCCGTAATCAATTTGAAGATTATATAAATGTTTGTAAAGAATTCGGGGTAAGTTATATGGAAGTAAGTGATGGTTCTATAAATATTCCCCATGCTGAAAAATGTGGCTATATTGAAAAGCTAACCAAACACGGCGTAGTTTTAAGTGAAGTTGGAAGTAAGGATGCCGCTCATATTATACCTCCTTATAAATGGATCGAACTTATGAAGGCTGAACTGGAGGCTGGCTCAACTTACGTGATCGCAGAGTCAAGAGAAGCGGGTAATGTGGGAATATACAGAGGAACAGGAGAAGTGAGAGAAGGATTAGTGCAGGAAATCCTTACTCAAATTCCCGAGGATAAAATCATATGGGAAGCGCCACAAAAAGCACAACAACTTTATTTTCTTGAACTGGTTGGTTGCAATGTAAATCTTGGTAATATTGCTCCA
The DNA here is from genome assembly GCA_043788195.1 of Chitinophagaceae bacterium. GTDB lineage: Bacteria > Bacteroidota > Bacteroidia > Chitinophagales > Chitinophagaceae > Ferruginibacter. The sequence goes on along the minus strand of JAYVUE010000134.1, from coordinate 4,242 downwards.
TCCGAAGTAATTCCTTTAGAAGCCATGCGCATTGGTTTACGTGGCGACACTTTCTTTTTATATTTAGATAAAAAAGAAGCTTAATGAAAGTGTATGGTATTATAGGTTATCCATTGACTCATTCTTTTTCTAAAAAATATTTTACAGCTAAATTTGAAAGGGAAGGATTGTCAGATCTGAAGTATGAGCTGTTTCCGGTTTCAACTATTCATGAACTAAAAAATATTATAAAGGATAACCCATATTTAAGAGGGCTTAATGTTACTATCCCTTATAAGCAGCTTGTGTTAGACCATCTTCATTCAACTACAGCCATTCCATTTGGAGTAAGAGCCTGCAATTGTATAAAAATTGTTGATGGAAAAATGGTTGGATATAATACCGATATTACAGGGTTTGAACAATCGCTTTTATCTTTTCTGAAAAATAATTATTCCAATGCTTTGATTTTAGGAAATGGCGGTGCTGCGGAAGCTGTTAAATATGTTTTACAAAAGATTAATATTAACTATAAAATTGTCAGCAGGCATGTGCATGACGGCACTCATTTAAACTATGCAACACTAGATGAAAAAACGATCAAAGAAAATCACCTGATAATTAATACTACTCCATTGGGTACATACCCTGATATTAATGGATATCCGGATATTCCATATCAATATTTAACCTCCGAACATTTATTATTTGACCTTGTTTATAATCCTGAAAAAACAAAATTTCTAGAGAAAGGAGAGGCCCAGGGTGCGGCCATTAAAAACGGTTCAGAAATGCTTATAATACAGGCAGAAGAAAGTTGGAAAATTTGGAATGAAGATTAAGCTTTCAACATGATCTTTACTTTTTCCGGGATACCAACAACTTTTTTAACGCTATAATCATAACATACCATGCAGGTTTTTGCATTTGCCAAATTAATGATCTCATTATTTCTTTTTGAGATTAATTGATAATACAGCTCAAAACCAATTCTGCTTACTTCACCAACGCCAATCTTTACTTCTACCATATCGCCATACAATGATTCATTTTTAAATTCTACAACAAGATCACTCATAATTAATCCGATGCCTTCAATACTCAATTCGTTGTAACCATGTTTTTGCAGCCATTGTACCCTGGCTTCGTGCAGTATTGCTACAAATGAATCATTTCCAACATGGTTGCCATAATTGATGTCAGTGATACGAACTGGGATTTGAAATGTTGCAATAAAATGTTCGGGTAATTCGATCCTGGTCCTTGCCATTTTCAGTTATTTATTTTGGTGATTGTGTAGCCCGAATACAAGTTTGTCATTCTGATCCCGCCGATGGCGGGACAGGCTGCGGAAGAATCCCTTGAGATCCCCGCCCGGATGACCCGATCGGACAGGCTGTTCCTCAGCATTACAAAACAAATTTGTGTTCTGGCTAAACATGTAGTTTTATTTTTAAAAAATTGATCAGCTTTTGCAATGCTTTTTTTCTATGACTGAACTTATTCTTTTCTGTTATTTCCATTTCTGCAAATGTTTTGTTACTGCCATCAGGGATAAAAACGGGGTCGTATCCAAAACCATTCTCACCTTTTCTTTTTAAAGTTATTTTGCCTTTACAAATACCCTCAAACAGGTATTCATTTCCATTGATCAATAACGAAATGATTGTTCTGAATTTTGCGTTTCTATTTGTTGTTGATGATAAGTTGATTAAAAGTTTTTCGATGTTTTCATCAAAAGAACGATTTGTTCCGGCATAGCGGGCACTCTTAACTCCCGGCTCCCCTTTTAATGCATCCACCTCAAGCCCTGTATCTTCACTAAAACAATCTTTATTTGTGAGCAGAAAGATTGTTTTTGATTTTTCAGACGCATTGGCTTCAAGTGTATCATGTGGCTCAGGGATATCAATGTTGAACCCGGCTTCTTTTAAAGTTATTATATTGAAATTTTCGCCTAATACTGCTCTTATCTCGTCTGCTTTGTGTTGGTTATTGGTAGCAAATATGAGTGTATTCATGCAGCTTTTTTAAATTTTGGAAATTGCAAATACCTGCTTAAGGCAGTTCCACAGTTTAGTTTTCTCTAATTTATCGGATTCTAATTTTTTAAGTTGTGGAGCCGAAAGATATACCCTGTCATTGTAATTTTGTATTTGGTAATTCGGAAACTGTAATGGAAGTTGTAAAGCTTTTGGTTGAACACCAAATAATAAAATTGTTTTCGCCTTGAGTTGTTCTGCAATAGTAGTATAACTTAATTCTTTGTTTTTTGAAAGATTGATCAATGCAACATCTGCCATTGATAGTTTACATGCTGCTAATATGCCCAATAAAAAATTCAGCTCTTCTTCGGGCAGGTAGATAGTTTCTGCATGGTTTACAACAATTACAACCTGCTGCTGATTACTACCCAAATATGAAATTTTTGTGAGAGGGGAAGCATTTATAACCGGTTCAGTTGATTGTAAATCAACCAGCACATTTTTGTATAATTCCTGAATTATGATTGCCGGAAGTTGAATATCATCTAAACTCATAAATGCCCGGGTTATAATGTTCTTTTTTTTGTTTCTTTGCTGTAAAATTAGCGAATATGATTGCAGCAACAGATATTAATATTACAATGATCGGGCACAGTAAGCTTAAAGATATTGATCTTGAAAATATTCCTTTTGGTAAATACTTTACCGACCATATGCTGGAAGTTGATTATGAAGATGGTGAATGGAAAAATGCTGAAATAAAACCCTACCAACCTTTATTACTCGCTCCATCCCTTGCGGCTTTACATTATGGTCAGGCCATTTTTGAAGGTATAAAAGCTTACAAAAATGTTGATGGTGAAGCATATATTTTTCGGCCGCTGGATAATTTCAAAAGATTTAATATTTCTGCAGAAAGAATGCAGATGCCACCAGTACCCGAAGAAATTTTTGTTGAGGGTATGCGAATGTTGATCGAATTGGATAAAAAATGGATCCCTCATCAGGAAGATCATTCATTATATATCCGTCCCTTTATGTTTAGCAGTGATGAAATGATCGGCGTAAGGCCAAGTGAAAAATATAAGTTTATGATCATCCAGAGTCCTACGGGCCCTTATTACACAGCTCCTATGCGCATTTATGTTGAAGAGAAATATGTTCGGGCAGTGCCTGGTGGAGTTGGATATGCAAAAGCCGCCGGTAATTACGGAGCTGCTATGCTTGCCACTGCTGAGGCCAAAAGAAAAGGGTACGACCAGGTGTTGTGGACAGATGCGTTTGAACATAAATATGTACAGGAATGTGGTACGATGAATGTATTTTTTATAATCGGGAATTCTGCTATAACACCCGGACTTGAAGGAGGAACGATATTGGCGGGAGTAACCAGGGATAGTACAATTACTTTATTAAAAGAAATGGGTTTTAATGTTGAAGAAAGACCATTAAGTATAGACGATATTATATCGGCACACAAGGCTGGTATTTTATATGAAGTTTTTGGAACTGGTACAGCTGCTACTATTTCACTGATCAAGGAATTAAGGTATAAAGACTATGTGATGGAATTTGATGTTGATCAATGGAAAATTGCCCCCGGGATAAAAACGAAAATGAATGCAATTCGATATGGCCTTGTGCCCGATAAGCATAACTGGATGTACAAGGTTTAAGGAGCCTCTCTCTATTTCTCCCCAAAGGGGCGAGGAAATGTAGAAGATCTAACCTGAGGAAGAAGCGGCTGGCAGAAATATAAAATCATTTTCGAATTATTTAATTGTAAAATTCCAGTTCCATCTCCCCGTCCGACCTGGTCATCATCCGGGCGTGCTTTGGAGAGGGGTTGGGGTGAGGTTTTGAACCTGAGATCCCCGATTATATGCTGATTTGGCGAAGATGTGTATAAAAAATCATTTTTTTCACTATTAATTTTCCATTTTCAATTGAGAATTCCTACCTTTGCCGTCCGAAAAATAAACGGTTAATAATGCCCACAATACAACAATTAGTAAGAAAAGGAAGAGAAATCATTAAAGCCAAAAGTAAATCGAGGGCTTTGGATAGCTGTCCGCAGCGCCGTGGTGTATGTACCAGGGTGTATACAACAACACCAAAGAAGCCTAATTCGGCTTTGCGTAAAGTTGCAAAAGTTCGTTTAACTAATAAAATTGAGGTGATTGCCTATATACCGGGTGAAGGGCATAATTTACAGGAACACTCAATTGTGTTGATACGAGGCGGCAGGGTAAAAGATTTACCGGGTGTTCGTTATCAT
>JAYVUE010000133.1:0-3819 GCA_043788195.1 Chitinophagaceae bacterium | reverse complement strand
TATCTTCGTAATCGGGCCTTTTAATTCTTCTGCCATAATTAATAACAAATTGATTTTTTTCATTGAGGGCATATTGCAAATATACAGTTGGAAATAACTGGGTATAAGACCTGTTGAATTTAATTTCAGTATACTCAAATTTATTCAGCGTTGCATTATATGCATATCCTTTTGATACACCACTTGAATTTGTATTCTCAACACGTAAACCAAACTGGGCACTCCATTTTTTTCCTAGTAGTCTGCTGTAGTTTACATATGCTGCGTTTATATTTTCTGTATAAATAAAATGATTGCTTCGGCCACTGTCTAAAACCGAATACCCTGTTTTCACACTGTCATACCTGGCATCATTATCTGTATTTACAAAACTTGTTTTAATACCGGCTTCAAACTTGGCGCCTTTTTTTAAAGGCAATGTATAATCGATCTTTCCACTGTAAATATTAATTTGGGTTGGCAAAGTGCCGTCTAAAACATCTGGTGTCCTGGTAAGATTGCCCATATTGTCATAATAAGAACTTGTAAGCGGCTGCATACTTGTGGCTTTGTATTGAATAATATCAAGATCTGCTGTAATAGCTTGTCCGGTAGTATCTAATTTGGTTCTTACATTAAAATTGCTGCTGAAGTTTTTCCACTCTTCCTCATTTTTAGTTACAGCTGTTGTTCGATTCGTCAGGTTAAAGTTTGGATCATAAATAAGTGTATTGGTATTACTATACCATATACTGGGATTATAAAATCCATTTAATACTATACCAATTGTTGTGTTTTTTGAAACAGAATAATCCAATCCAACTTTTGCACTGTAATTATCACTTTGGCTTCCCATATTCGAATTCTGATCAAATATGGCCTTGATGTTCTTCGTATTTGCATCACGGAAATTCCTGATGATGTAGAGTTCTTCAGATCTGTGATTGTGATTATAATTAAGACTGCTGAAAAAATTGATCTTTTTGTTACGATAGTTGAAACTAACTGCTTCGTTAAAACGTGCATACCTGCCCTGCGTGTAGCCGGTGGTGATACTTCCGTTGTAACCAAATTGTTTATTTTTTTTGGTTATTATGTTGATGACTCCTGCATTACCTGCAGCATCATATTTTGCAGGTGGATTGGTCATAATTTCAACCTGATCTAACTGGCTGGCGGTCATATTTCTTAACATATTCGCCAGATCTGGTCCGCTTAGATAACTGGGGCGGCCATCCAGGTAAATAATAACCCCCTGTTTTCCTTTAAGACTGATATTACCGTCTTTATCAACAGAAACACCTGGCGCTTTTTCTAAAACTTCCAATGCTGTACTTCCTGTATTGGTTATGGAAGCATCTACATTTACGATCGTCCTGTCTAATTTCCTTTCAATTAAAGGCTTTTTAGAAATTACAGTTACTTCTTTTAAGTTTTTGTCTGAAACAACTAATTGCAAAACTCCAACCGAAACTGAATTGTTTGCTGAAACAGTAAATGGTTTACTGTAAGTTTTTGTATGCCCGATTGATGTTGCTAAGACCAGGTAACTCCCTTCTTTTATGTTTTCAAAACTAAAATTGCCTGCAGCATCTGTAACAGCAGCTTTTACAAGTGTTGAATCCTTGGCTTTAAGAAGAGAAATGGTAGCGGCATTAATTATCTTTTGATTACCACCGTCTTTAAGACTACCGGATACTTTGCCTCCGGTTTGGGCCAGGCTGGACATACTAATAGTGATAGCAGCCAGCAGGCTGAAAAATTTGTTCATGGCTATACTTTTTTAAAATGGCTATTAAATGCAGTTATATACTTTGATAACTACCTCACAAAATTAAGTACTTTGTTAAACATAGTACATTGTTTAATACTTAACGGTAAATATGACTGATAATTGGTCAAATTTGAATTTTAACCTGATTCAGATCTTATTAAATTGACAAGAGAAATTAGTAAAGGAATTTTGATCTTTTTAAGAAGCAGCGTATTTTTTTCGAACAACAAGTATTAAAATAATTCCTGCCAGGATAAGAGAAAGGGAAATTATTTCGGCTTGTGTGGGATGTAACCCAAAAATGGAATAGGTATTATTTACCCGTATTAATTCAATAGCAAATCTTTCTATACCATTTAAAATGAGATAGATACCAAACATTACGCCCGGTATTTTTATTCGCCTTCGAACAGACCATAAGACCAGAAATAGTAAAGTACATACTATCGTTTCATAGAATGGGGTTGGAAAAACAGGGAGTGGAAGTGCCCTGCAATGATCATCTGCACAACCCTTTATTGAAACGCCATCCTTATTTACATTCTGAGGATAATTATAAGCTACCATCCAAATTGGCAAAAAAGAAGGCGCAGTAAATGACCTGCGTGGTACTTTGTCAAGTCTTTCATATACCCGGTCAGTTACAGGAGTAAGAACATTAGTTGAATCAGCAACTCTTCCATTTAAATAATAAGTACTAAACTTTTGTAATTGTTGATCAAATTCACCCGGACCTGCTTTTACAACTTTACCATTTATATCAGTTATATAAGCACTGTTTACAATACCCCAGTCTCCGTCGCCGGATACCTGGCAACCTATTCGTCCAACAGCATAAGCAAGTAATAAAGCTAACCCCGCAGCATCAACAAGGTGTATTATTTTGATACCTTTTTTTGAAGCATACCAGCAAATGGCAATCGTTGCTAATATCAATCCTCCATAAAAGGTAAGTCCGCTTACAGAAAATAATCTTCCAATTGGATCTTTAACAAAATCATTCCAGTTTTCCAGGTTATCAAATAATTTAGCTCCCAGAATACCAAAAATCAGGCCCAGTATTATTATATCTCCTACCCTGTCATGTGGCCATATTCTTATATTACGTCGTTCAGGTGACGCCAATTTTTGTTTATTCTTATCCCACCATTTCAATCCAACCAAAATTCCTGCTATCAGTAATCCACCAAGGATATTACCTTCCCTCGAAAAAATATATTCCTGTGGATTCATACCATCAGGCCTGTTAAAGAATAACCCAAAAATCTTAAACCCGAATAAAAATCCTACAAGTCCATTGATGATCAGTTCACTTAAAGTAGCTGGTTTACCAACCATTATCATTTCTTCTCTGGGAGATAATAGCCCTTGTTTTTCTTTTCGTTGTAACTCACTACTTAAAATTAGGGCGGCAGTAACAAATCCCATCGCAACCATTAATCCAAATGTATTAAGAAAACTAAGTGCTTTCCATTCTACTCCAAACCAGTCTTTGAAAACGTAATATAAATTGGGATACATTTTTGAGTCAGTGTTTATTTAATACAGGCTGCAATATATTCAATTATTCAACGCAACCTCCTCTTACAAATATCTTTATACATCATAGTTTTTGTCTCCGCGAAACTTAGAGATGGCCATCCCGGATAAAAAAAGTCTCCCGATGAAAATCGGGAGACTTAAAGTTTAAACAGTACCTGTTTTTAAATATCTATTAATGTAAGATCTCGATCTTAAAGGCTGCCCTTTCCAGTTCGTTATACACAATCAGGTAATAATGGCTACCCGCCAATGCCCTTAGGTCCATTGGAATCCTTGCACCATATAATAAATTCTCAAAGCGGTAATTGCGGTACTCTCTGCCGATCTCATCGATGATCTTCACATTGAACTCCTTGTATTTATCACTCAGGAACTCTATAGTGAACAGACCATTGCTTGGATTAGGCCAGATCCGTATCGCATGGGCAAACACCTGGTGACGCTCTATACAATCATTCACCGTGATGCTAACCGTAGAACTGCTGATACAACCATTACCGTTAGTGTACGTGTAGGTAAGCATC
>JAYVUE010000132.1:0-3536 GCA_043788195.1 Chitinophagaceae bacterium | reverse complement strand
CATATTGCCGCTTCCATAATCACGTATATCAATCCCAAAAAAACGTTTGCTGATAATTAATGCAGTAGGGATCGATCCTAAAAGATAAGCTATGGTAATGAGCAATAATTCTTTCATCCGGTTTTCTTAGCTGAGTTGAAGGGGTCAAAAATACGACTTAATTCATGACTTAACTTTAATTTAATGAACATTCAGGCAGATATATGTGCAAAAAAATATATACAGTCATTTAATCTGTAGTTATCCTGATCAATCTTTTTGTACCTGCAGGCAGATCCATTCGCCTTTTTGACTTGTAGCCAGATGCTTAAATCCATTTTTTAATAACTCTTTTAATATTGAGGGCTCGTCAGTTACTAAAAATCCACTTAATAAAACTACCGTTCCGTTTTTACTAGCATTGGCAATTGCCTCAAGGCTATCTTTTATTACATTTAAATTAATATTGGCTAAAATAATATCGAAAATTTTTCCCACTGGGATCCTACCTGTATTTTCTACTATGATGCGCTTACAATTATTAGCTGTAATATTTTCAATTGCATTGGTAATACTCCAGTCATCGTTATCAATTGCGTTGATCTCCGAAGCTCCCATCATTTCCGAAAGTATGGCAAGGATACCTGTTCCGGTTCCAAAATCAAGAACAGTTTTTCCGGTAAAATCGATCCCTTCCATTTGTTCTATCATAAGGTATGTTGTAGCATGGTGTCCGGTACCAAAACTCATTTTTGGAGTTATTATGATCTCATGTTTTACTGAAGTTATAGGTTGATGAAAACCAGCTCTTATGGCTACCCACGGGGTTCTGCAAACAGAATCATTTACTACAATGGGTTTAAAGCTACTCTCCCATTTTGCATTCCAGTTCTCCTCCTCAATTATTGATCTTGTATATCCAACAGGAATTACCTTTAAAACAGCATCCAGTTCTTCTTTATTAAAATCTACCTGGGGGATAAAGGCCATGAGGCTGATATTGCCCTCCTCAAAACCGGTATACCCAATATTGGCCAATAGGGCTATCAATAGCTCATTTTGACATTCGTTGGTATTGGCAAAATCCAATTGAATAAACTCTCTTTTATCCATTTTGAGACATATGCAGCTTTTTTAATAAATAAAATGCCATATATTAATAAGTAGAACTAATATAATCACTTAAACCTTTTAGTATGAAATCGATAAACCCTCCAATCAGGAACTTCCTTTTTTCACTGTCGTTATTTTTATTTACCGGCATCATCGGTTGTTCCAAAGCATCAACTGACCAAATTACTTCTAACCCAGCTGAACAGGAATATGGCTGTACTGCTAAAACTTCTTTACTAAATCTGACTAACACATCCGGCACCCTTGCTTATAATTCGACGCAGGGCGAGTGGCAAATAGTTATCAATAATCCGCTCAGTTCACGGGCATACAGCTGCAGTTTCTGCGACAAATCTATGTTAGATCCTATTGTTGCCGGTAAACCACTTTCGTCTACAATTAATGTTTTCGTTGATGGAAACGTAAAAAGGCGTTATGCCAACCAGGAACCTATCACTACTACATCAGGTGGATATGAATGGTACGTTTTATCTGCAACAGCCATTCGTTAAGTTTATTTATTGTAACACTGTTTATTATTGCAGTGATAAAAATGAAATTTTAACACAACTAAAATAGCGGCAATTTTTTAAACTGCCGCTATTTTAGTTGTAAAATGATTATGGTTTTGTTTGCGCCTCAGGTTTTGGCATTAAAGCTTTACGGCTCAATTTAAATTTGCCGGTCTTTTGATCAATATCCAGCAATTTTACTTTTACCTTATCGCCTTCTTTAAATATGCCTTCCATTGATTCCAGGCGTTTCCAGCTTACTTCGCTGATATGTAATAAGCCTTCTTTTTTAGGTAAGAACTCAACAAAAGCACCAAATTCCTTAATACTTTTTACAGTGCCTTCATAAGTATCACCTACCACCGGGGCTGCTACCAATCCTTTGATCCATGCCAGCGCTTTTTCCAATCCTTCTTTTTGAGCAGAGAATATACTCACTTCACCTACATTATTTACTTCTTCAATATTTACTGTTGCACCCGTTTCTCTTTGTATTTCCTGTATCACTTTACCACCGGGGCCTATTACAGCTCCGATATATTCTTTATCAATTGTGATCTTAACCATTCTTGGTGCATGTGGTTTCACATCTTCCCTGTGTACTGGCATACAGGCATACATGGCATCCAGGATGTGTAAACGGCCTTTGCGGGCCTGCTCTAAAGCCTGGCGCATAATATCCATACTTAAACCGTCAACTTTTATATCCATTTGTACACCACAAATACCCTCACGTGTACCCGTAACTTTAAAATCCAGATCACCTAAATGATCCTCGTCTCCCAGGATATCTGTTAACACGGCAAATTTGCCTTCTTTTGTGATCAGTCCCATTGCAACACCACTAACATGCTTAGGTAAAGGAACTCCAGCATCCATCAACGCAAGTGAACCCGCACAAACAGTAGCCATAGACGAAGAACCATTCGATTCCAGGATATCACTTACCACCCTTACAGTATACGGATAATCTTTACCCGGCATCATTTTTTTCAAAGAACGCATGGCAAGGTTACCATGACCAACTTCCCTGCGGCCAACGCCTCTCATCATTTTTACCTCACCTGTTGAAAAAGGAGGAAAATTATAATGCAAAAAGAATTTTGTATAATCAGATTTGAAAGCACTTTCAACTAATATTTCATCTAAAGGTGTTCCAAAAGTAACAGTTGTAAGTGACTGGGTTTCACCACGTGTAAATAATGCAGAACCATGTGGAGTTGGTAAAATATCTGTTTCCATATCCAATGCCCTTACATCTTCGGTTCCCCTGCCATCTAAACGTTTACGCTCATTTAAAATCATATCCCTTACTACATTATATTGTAACTCGCCAAAATAATGACCAATGAGGGCTTTATCTTCATCAGGCAGTTCTTCGCCTAAATATTCTTTTACTTCTTTTTTCAATGCATCAAATGCATCACTTCTTGCATGCTTTTCTGAAGCAGCTGAAGAAATTGCATACATTTTGTCTTTTGCAAATGCAATGATCTTAGTATCTAATTCTTCATTGCGGTAAGGTTTGGTGTATTCTCTTTTGGCAATATTACCCAACAATGCCCTCAGGTCAGACTGCGCCTTGATCTGTACACGAATAGCATCATGAGCAAGTTCAATAGCTTTAACCAGGTCTTCTTCCTGGCATTCGTTGGCCTCACCTTCTACCATCATGATATTTTTTTCTGTTGCAGCAATGATAAATTCTAAATCGCATGCTGCTAATTCAGTACGGCCGGGATTAATGATGAATTGTCCGTCCTTTCTGGCAATACGCACTTCAGAAATAATTTCCTGGATGGGAATATCAGAAACCGCTAATGCAGCAGATGCCGCCAAACAGGCCATAGCATCGGGCATCACTTCTGCATCACTTGATACAAGGCTTATCAATACCTGCACATCACATAAATAATCTTCGGGAAATAAAGG
>JAYVUE010000131.1:0-5018 GCA_043788195.1 Chitinophagaceae bacterium | reverse complement strand
GTATAAGAATAAATGGAACTGTACAAACATTAGTGTACAGGGTTTATCTTAAAAGTGGAACCGGATCAGAATTTGCGTGGTCAGCCGCTGGAACTTTAGTAAATCCCCTTGCAACAAGGGATCCATTTACAGGCGACATCTGGTATATTGCTGCCAGTTATGATAAACCCGTTCAGCAAATTTCCGGTAATGTGTTCAATGACCGGGATGGTTTGCCTGATATTAATAACTCTTACGGAGTTGCTAATGAAAAAGCCACAACCGGAACTCCAGTCTTTGCTAATTTACTAAATACTGCTGGTAATGTTGTAGCCACTGTTCCAGTAACAAACGGAAGTTATTTATTTGATAATGTACCGGCTGGTACTTATACCGTACAATTAACAATTAATCAAGGTGTCGTTAATGCTGCTGCACCTATAACAGCATTGCCGAATAATTGGTCAAATACAGGTGAGTTTATCGGTACCGGAGCAGGAAATGACGGTACAGTTAATGGTATTTCTGCATCAATTACTTTAGCTGCAAATGCTTTCATTACAGATGTGAATTTCGGTATTAAAATAGGATGCAACGCTAATGACCTGTTTTATCGGCCACCGGTAACTATAACTGAACCTACTTATTTTGGCGGTTTTGAAGCCACTCCAAAACCTAATTTTGGTCTGTTTCAGATCCGTGATGATAACAGAGGCTATTTTAGGGCAGGTACAAACTTGTCTGCAGCACAGTATGGTGTTGTAAATACGCCTAATGCATTTGTACCATCTTACTTCACTTATTTACCTCTAAGTGGCCAAAAGCAAATGGTGGTAAAAAGTCTTGCACCTGCAACAAATACTGTAGTCTGGTACCTGGTTGATTCTTTGATACCATTTAATGTAACAAATCAATGGGTTTTCAGAAGTCAAAATACTACAAACTTCAAAGCCTATTTTTCAAAAATAGATGCAGGTACTAACCCACAAATAATGTTAAAATATTATGATGCTGATAATCCTGCTATTGTATATGGTACTACATCTGTAACTATCACCGGTGACCCGGGAGTTTGGACCCTGGTGCAGAATAATTTAGTAATTGATGCGGCACATGATAAAGTAACCAAAAGGTTAAGGATGGATATCATTTCAGTAAATGGTGCACCTTTCAGTATTGATCAATTATGTACCAATTTGCCTTTGGCAGGTCCTTTACCTATTAAATTACTGAGCTTTACTGCAACTAAACAGGTTTCTACTGTACAGTTAAATTGGCAAACTTCCATAGAAATTAACAGTAAAAACTTTATTGCACAACACAGTATTGATGGTACTAACTGGTCAGATATTGGTACAGTTGCAGCAGCAGGTAATAGTACAACTTCCCGGAGTTATGCGTTAATACATACTAATCCAATAATTGGAGTAAATTATTATCGCTTAAAAAGTAATGACCTGGATGCTAATTTCGAATACAGTGACACAAGGCAGGTAACATTTACCGGAAGTGCAGGTATTAAAATATTGCCAAATCCAACTACAGACGTAGTTTATATTACCACCAACAGGGCGGTAACTTTCTCATCAGTAATTATTTATGCAGCTGATGGAAAGCAAATGAGACAATACAGCAACTTTGTATCTGGAGCCGGTATTGATTTACGCAGCTTTGCACGTGGTACTTATATGCTGAAAATTACTGACAAACAAGGCAATTCAGAAGTAAAAGCGGTTGTTAAAAATTAAGTTTGAATAAAAGCGAGAGTCAACTTTTTAGATAACCAAGCACAAACAAAAGATGTCCCCCCGCCTTAACCGGGGGGCTCTTTTATTTGTGTTTATGCCAATTTGATAGAAAAATATTTTTATTATAAGTCATTGATTTTAATTGTATTATTCAAATTTGAATATTTTTTTAAAAAAAACTTTGAGAAATATTAGGAATTGTAAAAAAGGTTTCTATATATTTGTGTCCCCTAACATCGTAATTTTACTGTCTTTCACAGGTTTTCTCCCTAACTTGACAAGGTTGGTTTTACTATTTTGTATCATCTTATCTTTTGTCGTCAATCACAATTTTGGTTTTAAATAATTTAAGTTTTCAAATCGGGGATTCCCAATTTTTAAAAAAGAAGTTGTTTAAAAAGAATTGACAAAATTTTTGACCGTCCAATATTCTTTTATTTTTTGAAAAACCAGATGCTTATTTAATTAATACCTGGCAACAGGGATTAGTAACTCTGAAAGAAAATAAAATGAATAAAAATTCTACCCTTAGCGGAAATAGAACTACATCTATATCTATCTCAAGCCATTATAGACTTGTACTGTTAAGTGCTATTATATTACTTACAGTTCTGTCGCTTACTATAGTTCAGCATGCTGATCTTCCTAATTCAGAAGCTCAATTTCAATCAACAACTTCAGGTGCTGCTTTAATTGCTATGGATAATTTCATGCAACAGGAAAATAATAATTCATCAAAAAAAAATATTTACAAATTATGTTTAGGTACAACTATTATTAAATTAGTATCCGGCGATGCAGGAGTTTTACCAACAAAGATCTAAAAGAAACATCAGATAACAGTGAACAATAATTATATAACATATCACAAACAAAAAACCGGAAGCCAGGGCTGTCAGTTTAGTGTTATGTTTATTTGTCTGTTAATTTTTAGTGGTTTCCAAAGTGGATATGCACAAAACGGGTTTAAGCGGTCTATTAAAACTGTTGTAAATAACTCTGTAACTAATATTTCATCAACAATTAAAAATAATTTTGCTGTTGTGGGTGATTTTGTTTGGATTGATAATAATAAAAATGGTATCCAGGATCAGGGTGAACCGGGTATGCCAAATGTGATGGTGGTGCTTTATGATTCACTGCTTAGTACCATCGACACAAAATATACTGATGCTGCGGGTCACTATACATTTGACAGTATACCCGTACCAGCAACAGGTGATAAATCTTTTAGGGTTGGTTTTTATAATATTCCACCCAATTTTTCTTATACTACCCTGGTCCAGGAGGATAGTTTGCTTACCAACTCCAACAGTAAGCTGGATCCAATTACAGGCCGTACAAAACTTTTCAGGTTATATGCCGGGGCTTCACGTACAGATATAGACGCAGGAATTAAGAGTGCACCGGGAGTGGTTTTACCATTTACCATTGATCAGTTTAACGGTTATTATGGTGAAGGATTGATCCAATTAAAATGGTCAACCTTCACGGAAATAAATATGGATCATTTTAATATTGAAAGAAGTACTGATGGAAATAATTTCAGGCAAATCGGAAAAATATCTGCTGAAGGCAGCAACAGTGAAAATACTAACTATTCTTACCTGGATATTTCAGCTGAAAGAGGATCTAATTTTTATCGGTTGGCCATGATTGATAATGATGGCAATTATACATACAGTAAAGTGATCACTGTAAGTGTTGATGTTAAAGGGATCACTGTTTCGGTTGTTTATCCAAATCCGTTTAGTAAAAGAGTACAGGTTAAACTGGATTGCCAGAAACCTGAACAGATCACTATACGGGTTTTAGACAATGCAGGTGTGGTGGTAAAATCTCAGATAGCTAATTTGCAGAAAGGAGAAAATAATATTGTCATTCAAAATGTAGCAGAATTGCCGGGTGGTGTTTATTTCCTGGAAGTGATCGGCGACCACAGGAGCATGAAAACAAAGTTGATGAAACAATAAAACAATATTTGCTTACCTTAAATTAGTCTTACCCAATGGGTAGGGCTTTTTTTATTTAAATAATAATATAATTTCTTCTTTGGTTTTTTGTAAATTGAAATATGAGCACAATTTTGTAATTACCCCCTCTACAAGTGCATCAGGGCAACTGGCTCCGCTGGTCATCAATATCTTTACCTTTTCTTTTTGAGGAAGAAAATGATCTGCGATGACTTCTGATTTATTATGAAAATTGTAATGCAGGATCTCTTTAGCAGAAATTATTTTTTCTTCGGAATTGATAAAATAAGTGGATATTTTTTCTTCACAAAGTTCTACCAGGTGAGAAGTGTTACTGCTGTTATATCCTCCTACTACTATTGCAAGATCGGCTTCCCTTTCTAATAATCCATAAACTGCCGATTGATTGTCGTTTGTTGCATAACACAATGTATCACGAGTGTCGGCAAAATGGTCACTTATATTTTCATTTGTGAGTGAATATTTTTCTAACATTATGTGTTTTAAAAAATCTGCTATTGCCTGTGTATCACTTGCCAGTATAGTAGTTTGATTTACAACGCCGATCTGTTGAAGGTCCTTAATAATATCAAACCCATCAGAGTACCTGCCGGCAAACCTGGTATAGAAATCTGTCTTGTCTTTTTCTCCTGTAATATATTTACTCAACGCAATGGCTTCATCCATATCATTTACAATAATAGTAGGTGCTGCTGCTGCTGCATGCGAAAAAGTAGCCCTGGTTTCTTCGTGCGAAGGTTTGCCATGTACCACTACAGTATAATTATTTTTAGCGATCTGCTCGCTTCGGTTCCATACTTTTTCTACAAAAGGACAGGTGGTATTATATTTTTGAGTTGGAATACCTATCGACTCCAGCTTTTCTTCAATGGCCAGGGTTGTTCCAAAGGCCGGAATGATCACTACATCTTCTTTGGACAATGAATCGAAAGGAATTACCTGGTTACCATGAGTATCCTGTAAAAACCTTACACCTCTGTCAAACAGATCTGCATTTACCTGTGGATTGTGAATCATTTCACTTAGCAAAAAAATTCGTTTCCCGGGATTTTCTTCAATAGTACGAAATGCAATTTCTATTGCATTTTCTACACCATAGCAAAAACCAAAATGACGGGCAAGATATATTTGTAACGGACCAAAATCCAGCAACGTTGGACTAAAGTCTTTTTTCATTTTATCCTGTTCCTTCCTCTTGCTTTTTATTGCTGCAATTAATGGGCTTCTGTAAATAATAGGAACATCAAATTGTTTCATAATAAAATATAATCGGGCAAAGGTACAATGTTGAATGGGA
>JAYVUE010000130.1:0-20944 GCA_043788195.1 Chitinophagaceae bacterium | reverse complement strand
GCCTGTTTTTTATCAATGATATAGTTGGTACCGATCGTCATAGCACCAGGAGGTTTTATATCAACAACGTACTGAAAATATTCCTCTGTTTGATTAAGTGTATTATCCCGGTTCAGATCTTCTGCATCAGGGTATAAAGTTGCAGCGGAAGAATAACTGTTACCTGTAGTGGCAACCGGCGAATTGCCTTCAGGATTGTTGAATTTTTTATAACGGGCTAAAATACCCAGCCCCTGCTGATCATAATCACTACCGCGATAATAATGATAGTTATCACTTGAAGGATCGGCCAATGCATCAAGGTATACTTGTGAGCCTGCACCGAATGTAGTTTGTAACTGGTTAAGATAAAGTATGCGTTTATTTGCTTCCGCTGTATCATCAAGGCCATCAAATCCTACATCCTGGTATTTGCGGTCGTTAGGATCATTACTAAATGCATTGGTAACCTGTATAGGATTATTGGGTACCCTACCCCAACTTGAGTTGCTTGTTGGTGATGGAGCATTAGGTGTTGGTAATCCATTTTCATAAAACCGTTTACCATCTTTTAATACATCTTCTGAAACATTACCCAGGTTAAAATATAATTTACCACCTGCGGCACCCGGATTTTTTACAAATGGATCCTGTGCCCAAAATTCAATGAATTCAATATTGGCAGTTTCAAAATCCGGCTGATCGATACTACGCATCAAACCACCCCATCGGGTTTTTGGATTGTTGAATTTACCTGTTGGCAATAGATTTGTTGCATCATAATTATATGGCCCTCTTTCATCAGGATAATAAGCCAGGTCAAATGTTATAAGCTGACTTTCTCCAAATCCTGTTGTTTTTTGTGGAAATATTTCTTTTTGATATACTGCTCTTACTCTTGGATCACTTAATTCTACCCTGTCATTGGCAAAAGGATTATTAGACCCTTTGTATTGCTGCAAGGTGGGCTCAATCTGGTACCAGTTAATTCTGGCCCTGTTTTTACCAATAATTATGCTATCGTTATAAATGTCTTCCGGAAAAAGTTTTGTGGCGTTACCTTTTTGAGTTGCCCCTTGTGGGATAGATGCCAGGGCCCAGTTAATGGGTGGAAACCTGAGGTCTAAGCCTGATTGCGTTCCTTCAAAATCATCAATATTAATTACCCCCTTTGATCCTTTTCCAATTTGCGGGGCATGGCCTGGTTTTAAATAAGCACCTTCTGCAAAAAAGTTAATAGTTGAAGGAGCAGTTGTTTTATAAAAAGGGAGTTTATCTAATATTTTTGTTAACCTGGGCAGATCTTTTTTTAAATTAACATCAAGGCCATACATGGTATTACGTATGGGCTCATTGGTACCCCCAGTAGTACTATTATCATAACTAACTTTACTAAAAAATGGCCTTTCTCCCAAACGTACAATCGTACCACCGAAAGATAATTGTGTTTTTGCATTGTTCTTAGCCATATAATCCCAACGGAGGCCCATATAATTTCTTTGCTGAAGGCCAAAAGAAGCATTGTTTTCAAAATTAACCTGCACCGGGATGCCTGAATTGATAACAGCCGAATTAGTAATTTTAATTGTACCCAGGTCATAATTTATATCATAATCCAGTCCTTCTTTTAAAATCCTTCCTCCTGCACTTACCGTAACAGACCCCCGAGGAATATTATATCCGATGCTGATATCAGCCGAACCCGAAATTTTTGCAGATCCTTTCAACACAAAACGGTTCAGGTTGGGATATTGCTGTGCAACCGCTTTAATGGAATCGTATAAAACATAAAACAGAGAGTCTTTTATGTTTGGTAAATTGGGGTTAGTGTAAATACTTTTTGCCAGGTCTCTACCAAATGGTTCAAGTACTGGAAACATAACCCTGCTGTATTGAGAAAAAACGGTATAGCCCTCTACATAATCAAAAACCCCGTCGGGCTGTGGATCGCCCTGGTTATTCAACCGATCAAGGTTGATCAGTGATATGATAGCATTACCCTGATTTTTATCGCCGAAAGGAACATACCTTTTCCATCCAAGGCCGGGTTCCTGGTATAAAACATCCAGTTTAAAATCCTGTTGACTAAGTGTACCATACCCTATCGCATAAACGTTTTTCAGCATTAAACCCCATATGGGTAAAGTAGTCCGCTGAGAAGTTGCTTTTAATAATTTAAGAAATAATATTTGCTGGGTAGCTTTTGTACTGTCGGGTGGATGATCTTCAGAAAATTCACCTACCTGGTAAATTTTACCATTATATGAATACTGGTAAGCTACAGCCAAAACATCATCAGTTTGCAGCGGTTGGCTTAATGACAAAAACCCTGCCTTATAATTAAAAATATATTGTGTAGAATCCAATTTCCGGGCATAAGTTTTTTCAAAATCCTGAACAGGTTTTAAATTCAATCCGGGGCCCGTAAGATTGTTAAATACCAATGCCGGATCACGGTTATTACTGTTAGAGATAATGGCAGCATATAATGGATTGGTATTATTTGTAGGAATCCTGGAAGGAAGGGGGAGCCCGCTTTCACCCAGGTCTGTTAATCCTACTACATCTCTTGTATCTGTAGTAATGCCATTTCGGTTAGTAACCCAAACCTGTAACCGCAGGATCTGTACAGGTGAAATCGGTTGCGGTAGATTTGACATTACTTTATTGTAATTCTCCTTGAAATACTGAGCCAGCAGAAAATGCCGGTTCTCTTCATATTCATCCGCTTTTAGTTCAAACAACTGATTTGCTGCACCACCCTGGAGATTGGCAGACTGACGCTGTGATTTTTGATTGGCTAACACCCCCGTAACAAATAATTTACCGAATTGTACAGAAGTTTTTACACCAAACAATTGCTGGGCACCGGGAATCAGCGTACTACGTGAAGGGAAAGCAACATTCCCTAATTCAAAACGTTTGATGATCTCATCGTCCAGCCCGGTATAATCCAGTTTTAGTTGATTATCCTGGCCAAAATTGGCCAATGTATTATAATTGATCGGGAATTTTAATTTGCCGCCAATATCAGCATTTACATTTACCTGTGCCTGAAAATCAAAATCAATTCCACCACTTTTACGGGCATTTTCCGGTAGTGTTGGATTATTGATTCTTTGACTTTGGTATCCCGCTGTAACGTCAACATTTCCCTGGGGTGTAATATTTATCTTTCCATTACCAAATAAACGGTTAAATAAATTATCGTATAAAGACAACCTGGGTTTTACTCTTCCGCGGTTAAGTAAATTCAACGTATTTGCACGTTTTTTAAAATACTCTGTTTCCGCCTGACGTCCTCTTAACTGCCAAAATTCATCAAAACTATATGAAGTTGTACTGCGATAATAGCGATTACCAATTTTTTCATATACAATATATCGGCGGGTTTTGGGATCGTAAACAACAGAGTCCCTGAGGTTGGAAGGATTACGGAGATCATAAGTACTTCTTCGGTAATTTGATAAAAAATCGCCCCTGCGGTCATAAATTGGATAATGCAAACTATCCCTGTAATTCGGCACAGTTGTATCTCCTGCAGCTGACAAGAGTTTGTGATGATACGGATTAGCATTTGCCGAACCAATACCAAATACAAAAAGCGTTACTGCCAAAACAATATAACCAGGCAGTCTTGAATTTTCTTTTCTAATAAGCAACATCCGGTAAATCAATTAACGTAGAGTTCTTTCAAATGGCTTTTAAGGCTTTTTTTATTAAATCTTCTAATAGTGATACAGATGGTTCAGCCAGGATAGTTTTTTGGATGGAATGCTCGGCTTGTATTCTTGAAATTCCAAGCGCAATTAATGCATTTAACGCATCCTGCTCCAAACTATTGCCCGGCTTAGTTGAAAATGTTGCGTCGGTTGCTTGTTTTGCCACTTTATCTTTAAGCTCCAAAACAAGTCTTTCCGCAGTCTTTCTTCCTATTCCTTTGATGCTTTCAAGCAATTTAATGTTGCTTTGAATTATTGCCTTACTTACTTCATCAGATCTAAGTGTAGACAACATCATCCTTGCTGTTGCTGCTCCAATGCCCGAAACACCAATCAGCATAATGAACATTTCCTTTTCAGTTTTTTCAAAAAATCCGTATAAAAAATGCCCATCTTCCTTAACCTGAAGGTGTGTAAATAATTTACCTTCTTCCAGTTTTTGAATCTGCGAATAGGTATTCAGGCTGATATTAACCTCATACCCTACTCCGTTCACATCTACATAAACCTGTGCCGGACTTTTATACGTAAACTTTCCTTGCAAATATGCGTACATAATCAATTACCAGTCAGTTGCGAAATTAAGGATATTTTGCTATCAAAAGCCTTAAAAAAAAACTAAGGTTTTTTCTGTATTTTTACTTTTACTTAAGCGGTGAAAAGGTTTTAGACAAATTATTAATTTCATGCAAAAAACAACTGTTGCTATTACTGCTGTTGGCGGATATGTACCCGAATACAGGCTAACAAATAAAGAATTAGAGTCAATGGTTGATACCAACGATGAATGGATAAAAACCCGGACCGGTATTGAAGAAAGACGAATTTTAAAGGGCGAGGGCCTGGGCAGTAGTGATATGGGTGTACCCGCTGTTATAGAATTGTGTAAAAAACGCGGTATAAGTCCTGCTGAAATTGATTGTTTGATCTGTGCTACTGTTACTCCCGACATGGTTTTTCCTGCAACAGCTAATATCATCTGTGATAAAATTGGTGCAGCTAACTCATTTAGTTTCGACATCGCCGCAGCCTGTTCCGGTTTTCTTTATGCTTTAAACACAGGTACCGCTTTTATTGAAAGTGGCCGGTACAAAAAAGTTGTTGTAGTTGGTGTTGATAAAATGAGCAGTATTGTTGATTACAGCGACAGATCTACCTGCATTATTTTTGGTGATGGTGCCGGTGCAGTTTTGCTGGAACCCACTGTTGAAGACAATGGTATTAAAGATAGTATTTTAAAATGTGATGGCAGTGGAAGTAAGTACCTGCATATGAAGGCCGGAGGTTCTGTAAAACCATCAACAATAGAAACGGTGTTGGCAAAAGAGCATTATATATACCAGGAAGGACAGGCAGTATTTAAATTTGCAGTTAAGGGTATGGCTGATGTTTGTTACGAATTGATGCAAAGAAATAATTTAACTGCAGAAGATATTGACTGGTTGGTTCCGCACCAGGCTAACCTTCGTATCATTGATGCTACTGCCAACAGAATGGGGCTCCCCAGAGAAAAAGTAATGATCAATATTCAGCAATATGGAAATACTACTGCAGGCACCATCCCATTGTGTTTATGGGATTGGGAGAAGCAATTAAAAAAAGGGGATAACCTGATCCTGGCAGCTTTTGGTGGTGGATTTACCTGGGGTGCCACCTGGTTAAAATGGGCCTACAACACAAAATAAACATCGCTTTAATAAATATTATTATTTTCAGATCAGCCATAAAAAAAATTGAAACCAAATAAATCATTTACATGAAAAAACATTTTCCTTTTTTAATTATTGCAATGATCATCTGTAGCACTTGTAGCTATGCTCAATTCACACGCTATATTGTTAAGCTAAAAAATAAAGGTACTAATCCATATAGTATCAGTAACCCTTCGCAATACTTAACTGCCCGTGCCATTCAGCGCAGAATCCGGTATAATATTCCCATTGACTCAGCCGATCTTCCGATCACACCAAGATATATTGACAGCATCCGGCTGGCAGGTGCAGTAACAATATTAAATTATTCGAAATGGCTGAACCAGGTTGCCATTCAAACAACCGATATGGCTGCATTGGCTAAAATAAATGCATTCCCTTTTGTAATCAGTGCTGGCCCTATCGCCTCATTCACTCAACCTGTTGAACACCCGGTAAACAAACAATTAGATGCACCATCAACGACGGGGGCCGGGGACCCCATTCCACAGATAGTATCAGATTATTATAGTTATGGCCAGTCTTTCGGACAGGTACACCTGCATAACGGTGAATTTTTACATAACCGCGGATTCAGGGGGCAGGGTATGCATATGTGTATTTTAGATGCCGGGTTCTATCATTATTTAACCTTACCAACATTTGACAGTGTACGAAATAATAACCAGATCCTTGGAACATGGGATTTTGTTGCCGGAAATGCAAGTGTTGATGAGGATCACCCGCATGGAATGAATTGCTTTAGCATCATTGCTGCTAATATGCCCGGGGTTTTTATGGGGGGAGCTCCTAAATCATCTTTTTATTTATATCGTACAGAGGATGTAGCAACTGAATACCCAATTGAAGAAGAGAACTGGGCCGCAGGGGCAGAAAGAGCTGATAGTTTAGGCGTTGACGTTTGTTCAACATCATTGGGATATTTTACTTTTGATAATTCTATATTTAATTATACCTACGCCGATATGAATGGCGACAATACAATGATCGCAAGGGCTGCTGATATTGCAGCAAAAAAAGGGATGCTGGTAGTTATTGCTGCAGGAAATGAAGGAAATGGTGCCTGGCATTATATTATTACACCTGCCGATGCAGATAGTGTAATGGCTATAGGTGCAGTAAGTACAAGTGGAGTAGTTGGTAGTTTCAGCAGCTATGGTCCCAGCAGTGACGGGCAAATAAAAC
Organism: Chitinophagaceae bacterium; assembly: GCA_043788195.1. Classification (GTDB taxonomy): domain Bacteria; phylum Bacteroidota; class Bacteroidia; order Chitinophagales; family Chitinophagaceae; genus Ferruginibacter. The sequence continues at coordinate 14,346 of JAYVUE010000130.1, read as the reverse complement.
CATCAGTATCAGCTGTTGGTGTTAACGCTACTATTGCCAATACAACAAACGGGCAACCAACATTTGGCAGCGGCACTTCATTTGCCTGCCCAAATATGGCCGGTTTATCAACTTGTTTATGGCAGGCATTCCCTGAAGTAAATAATATGAAAATAATTACAACTTTACAGGCTGCTGCAAACAGGGCAAACAACCCCGATAACAGAACCGGATATGGCATCCCTGATTTGAAGAAAGCCTTTGTTCTGCTGATCAAAAATTTATATACGCAACAGGTTACATTAGCCAATTGTAAAACTACTTTACAATGCACTGCTAAAACAGATTCTGTTATCAGTATAATTTTGGAAAGAAAATTACCTACAGATATTAATTACATCACTTTAACTACTTTAAATTCTACAGGAGCGTTTACTGCAAATAATTTTATCTATACTGATGATCTTACCAATATAGCCAATGGCCTGATCAAATACAGGTTTAAAATGATCATTGCTGCTGATACTGCTTTTTACCTTGATTCAGCTACAGTAAATTATACCACCAATTGTACCGCAACGATTGTTACAATTACCGGGCAGCCTTTGGGTACTCAGGCATGTGTAAACAACAATGCATCATTTACAATTACTGCAACAGGTACTATTAATGGTTATCAATGGCAGGTAAGCACTAATGGGGGTGGCTCATGGACAAATATTAACGGTGCTACAAATACTACCCTTTTATTGAATGCTGTTAATTTAGCAATGACCAATAATCAATACCGTTGTGTTATATCTGGTGTATTACCTCCTACAACAAATTCTAATGCAGCCTTGTTAATCGTTAATCCATTACCTAACGCCACCATTTCGGCTTCGCCTTATACTAAACTGTTCCCGGGTTTGCAAACCACTTTAACGGCAACGCCTGCAGGTAGTTTTACCTGGTATAAAAATAGTATAATAATACCGGGAGCAACGATCAATACGCTTAATGTAAAGTCTGAAGATCTTGGCGATTATAAAGTAACTGTTACTGATGCAAATGGATGTACAAATACTTCTGCTACGCTTAGCATTACTGATTCAGTGACAACAAAAATATTTGTTTACCCCAACCCCAATAACGGTTTATTTACGGTTAGTTATTATACTGCTATTGGTAATACATCATCTAAAACAATTACTATTTTTGATTCAAAAGGTGCAAGAATTTATTCTCAGCCTTTTATTGCTGCGCCCGGCTATGATAAATTAAATATTAATATCCGAAATCATGCAAAAGGGCTTTATATATTGCTATTATCTGACATTAATGGTAAGCGCATCGCGACAACTAAAATTGAAATACAATAAAACTACCTGGTAAAAACAGCCACAAACATAGTGTCTGCATTTTTATCATACCCTGTTAAAGATTCCACCTGTAGCAATTGCAGGTGGAATTCTTTTTTAATGAATTTCACTACTTTTTCATTTTCAGCATCAAATACTGAACAGGTAATATAAAAAAACAATCCGCCTTCAGCTAATTGCGGAATTACATTTGAAACTATTTTTTTTTGCAGATCAGCAAAAACATTTATCAGCTTTGAATTAAAATAATAAAGTTGTTCCGGGGTACGGCTCCATGTTCCGCTACCAGTGCATGGGGCATCACAGATGATCAATTTGCAATTGGCAACAGGCAATTGGCAGCCTGCCTGTCCGGCAGGCTGGTTGGAAGAAGTAAGATCGGCAGTGAATAAATTATAATTTTTAATCCCTGCTGTTGAAAATCTTTTTTTAAGATTAATTAAAATATTTTTCCGGATATCTGAAACCATTAATTTTAAATTGCCCTGTAAAATATCATAGGCCAAAATTGATTTTCCGCCACTGGCTGCACAGCAATCCCAGGCTACAACAGGATGTTGATCATTACTAACTGCCCATTGTCCGGTGTTAATTGTTTTCTTTAAATAATTTAATACTTTTTGAGAATTGTAATCCTGCACAACAGCATCATTGTCTATTTCAATAATACTATCGAGTTTTGTGGAATTGAGCAACCCGATACATTCTTCTTCCAATATTTTAAAACTAATTGCCGCATCTTGTATTTTTTTTATAACAACATTTTTTTTACCCGGCCTTGCCCGGATAAATAATTGAGGCTGTTGCAAAAATGACAGGGATTGTTGCCAGTAGTCAATCCTTTTACTTAACTCTTCTTTCCATGGAAAAATATCAGTGATAACTTTCGGAAAATTTGCAATGGCTAATTTTTCAGTAACCAGGGCCGTAACTTTATCATTCCATTTGGGTTGGTGAAATTGTAAGAATTTATTGTTTGAACTTTCGCATAAAAACGTTGCCAATATTATTCTTTCTTTTATTGAAATGTGCTGAACTGCTTTTCCCAACCTGAAATAATGATAACAAAGTGCAGCAATCTGCTTCCGGTCTTTTGAACCGTATTTTTTATCAGCAGCAAAGAATTTTTTCAGAAAAGATGATAAGGGCTCAGTTCCCTTATAGGATTCGATGATTAAACAAGCCGTATTTAAGTAAGATTGATAACGCATGGTAGTTACACAGGGGTCATTGAGTCATTGGTCAATAAGTCATTTATACTCTGCAAACTTTGGTAAAGTATTAAACCCGTGTCATAGATCATTGGTATATTAGTAATCCTCCTGCAGTAAATTAAACAATCAATCATTATGCTGTAGTCAATGACTATTGACTTATTAAGCAATGACTCATTTACTTTTACAATTCCAGTAAACTTTTCACCGGATCTTTTCCAAATAATAACAGGGAAGGATTTTCTAAAAATTCTTTAACCCTGACTAAAAAACCAACGGATTCTTTTCCATCAATAATACGGTGATCATAACTCAAAGCCAGGTACATCATCGGTTTTATTACTACCTGGCCGTTAATTGCCATCGGCCTGTCCTGAATTTTATGCATTCCTAAAATGGCTGATTGCGGAATATTAATTATCGGCGTACTCATCATAGAACCAAAAATACCGCCATTAGTTATAGTAAATGTTCCACCGGACATTTCTTCGATCGTTAGTTTATTTTCTTTGGCCTTGGTGGCCAATTCCACTACTTTTTTTTCTACACCGGCCATACTTAAACTTTCGGCATTACGGATAACTGGTACTACAAGTCCTTTGGGTGCACTAACAGCAATTGAAATATCGCAAAAATCGTGATAAACAATATTCTCCCCGTCTATATATGCATTAACAGAAGGCCATTCCAATAATGCATAAGTACATGCCTTGGTGAAGAAACTCATAAAGCCAAGGTTTACTCCATGCAATTCCCTGAATTTATCTTTGTATTTATTTCTGATCTCCATGATCGCACTCATATCTACTTCATTAAATGTAGTGAGCATGGCGGTTGTATTTTTTGCTTCTACTAACCTTCTGCTGATGGTTTTGCGGAGGTTGCTCATCTTTTCCACTTTCTCATTTCGCTCAAATAAGGCAACACCTGATTTTCTACCCGGGTTATTCAAGGCATCAATAACATCCTGCTTTATTATTTTCCCATTACTACCTGTTGCTGAAACAAAATTAATATCCAGTTTTTTATCGGCTATAATAGCAGCTGCAACGGGTGTGGCTTTCAGGTCTAGTGTTTGTGGTTTGCCCACAGGGCCCTGTGGGTTGTTTGTGGTTGGTGGTTGGGCAACAGTTTCTTTTTTTGCAGCGGTTTTTGTTTTTGGAGCTTCTGCAGTTGCGACGTTTTCCGGTTTTACAGCATCGGTATCTATTGAACAAACGATATCACCGATATGTAATGTATCTCCTTCAGCGGCAATTATTTTTAAAGCCCCTGCCTGTTCAGCATTGATCTCAAAAGTTGCTTTTTCGCTTTCCAGTTCTGCAATTACTTCATCCCGGTTTACCCATTCTCCATCTTGCTTATGCCATTTTACCAGGGTTACTTCATTAATACTTTCGCCAACAGTAGGAACTTTTATTTCGATTGCCATTTATGTAAATTAAGAGTTAAGCAAATTTCGGGGAAAATAATTGAAGTTCATAGTCTTTAGTTCATGGTTTATAGTTGAAGCGGCATTATAATTTGTAGAGGAGTTTTCAGAGAACTCTCTAAAATAATATGCCAAACCTGAAAGGAGATTAACACGGATTCTCTAATTCCAGAAGATGGGATTCCAAAAAGGCAGGAAAATTGACAATAGCAGAAATAATATCTCAGCCGGGTAAAAAATGTCTATAAAACTTCAAGCCCAAACTCAGCTATACATTTTAACCTGCTAATACAAAAAACTATGAATTATGAACCATCAGCCACGAACTATTTATGCCCCCAGGTAGGTTCTCAACAGCTTACAGCGGGAAGCCGAACGGAGTTTTGTAATGGCTTTATCTTTTATTTGTCTAACTCTTTCGCGTGTGAGGTTAAAATGTTCGCCGATGTCTTCAAGGCTCAGTGCATGATCTAACCCTATACCAAAGAAAAAACGGATAACATCTTTTTGCCTTTCTGTTAAAGTACTTAAAGACCTGTCTATCTCAGTTTTTAAAGATGCTTTAAAAACCAGCTCATTATCAGTACTTACAGCATTTTTATTAATAAGCACATCAATTAATGTGCTGTCTTCACCATCTGACAATGGCTGATCCATACTTACATGCCTTGCCGCAACACCCAGCGTAGCTGCAATTTCATCGGCATCGATATCTAATAAAAAAGCCAGTTCTTCAGGCGTAGGTTCCCTTTCAAATTCCTGTTCCAGTTGAGAATAAGCTTTACTGATTCTATTGGTTAGCCCTACTTTATTTAAAGGCAACCTTACAATACGTGATTGCTCAGCTAATGCCTGTAAAATGCTTTGACGTATCCACCAAACAGCATAAGAAATAAATTTAAATCCTCTTGTCTCATCAAAACGTTGAGCAGCTTTTATAAGCCCCAGGTTGCCTTCATTGATAAGGTCGGGTAAAGTAAGGCCCTGGTTCTGGTATTGTTTAGCCACAGATACCACAAATCTTAAATTTGCTTTGGTTAATTTTTCAAGAGCAAGCTGGTCACCTTGTTTTATACGGATAGCTAATTTTACTTCTTCCTCAGGTGTAATTAATTCCACTTTACCGATCTCTTGCAGGTATTTCTCTAAACTCTGACTTTCACGATTAGTGATAGACTTAGTGATTTTCAGCTGACGCATACTCATAAGCCCGAAGGTTTAAAGGTTAAGTTGAAAATTGGATCTGGGTTAATAATTTGTTAAAAACTAACGGCTTTATTAACGTAATTTATACTAATTACGATATGCAACCAAAAAAAATATTTCTAAAATATTGGGTTTCAGTAGCTTAAAAAGCATTTTGTTTAACATTTATTTATACATTTTAAACAAAAAAAATCAATTAAATATTTTGTTACGTAGTTTATTTTGTTATTATTGCAATAGTTCAATGATTTTTAAAAAAGACGAATGAGTAAGAAAATTTTATATATACTTGAATATCCCGTTAGATGTTCGCCTGGCATTTTGTATGATTTTTTAAGTACCCCTGCCGGATTGCAGGAATGGTTTGCCGATAAAGTAGACGTACATGATGATGTTTTTAGTTTTTCATGGAGTGGAACTGTTGAAAAAGCTAAACTATTGGAAAGTGAAGAAGATAAGTTTATCAGGTTTCGCTGGCTGACACAGGGAAAAGAAGAATACTTTGAATTACGCATTGAAAAATCTGAAGTTACCAACCAAACAATACTGATCGTAAAAGACTTTGCAGAAAAAAAAGAAATTAAAGATCAGAGCCAGTTATGGGAATACCAGGTAAAGGATCTTTTTCACCGTGTGGGCAGTTAGGATCTCAACAGTTGAAGCATTTCAAAAAAAGTTTGTTCCAGTAATACCGGTATTTCATTCCATAGATGCAATGAATATGGAATGGCGATTTTTATAAACTGATGTTCCTTTATATTATTTTCAAACTTTTCTATTCCCATTGCTGATACCTTACAATAATTACCTGCGTTAAAATGATGTTGCCATTGGTCATCATTGATACAGCAATAGAAATTTTTGTCATTACATACTTTCCCGTTTTTTATGATACTTTTTTCAAACATTTTTTTATACCGGCCGCTTAATTGAATGGTGATACTGAAAAAATTTCCCCACCAGAACATAGTTCGAATGGCAAAAATATCTGTTGAATTAAAACATCGTGGATAATCCAGCATCACATAGGGAAGCTTCAGGTAATTTTCTCCTTTAAATATTTTTGGTTCCGAAATAAGAACAGCATTTGGTAACCAATCTTTTTCTTTCTCAATTAGTACTTTCATTTTCTCAGATAACTCACCCAACAGATGAAACAGTTTGTCTGTTATCAACTGTTTCGTTAAAATCCATTCTGTGTTGGTAATGAGTTGAAGTTCCTGCGGTGAAAGAGTTATTTTTGTTGGGTAAACCATTTAAACAAACTTACAAAATAAGCCAGCCTTTTTGTGATAAAGAAATTAGATAAGCTCATTCTTAAAACTTTCCTGGGGCCGTTCATCATAACGTTCTTCATTACCTTTTTTGTACTAATGATGCAGATCCTTTGGAAATATATTGATGACCTGGTGGGTAAAGGATTGGACTTTATAACTATTGGTCAATTTTTATGGTATGCCAGTGCGTCCTTACTTACCCTTGCTGTACCCATTGCCATACTCATCTCTTCTATTATGACGTTTGGCAATCTTGGAGAAAGTTTTGAACTCGTTGCCATTAAATCCTCAGGAATATCATTGTTGCGTTTTATGCGTCCGCTGGTTTGGGTGGCTGTATTGTTCAGTGGCATTACCTTTTTGTTTGCCAATTATGTGATCCCCTATGCCAATTTACAATTTGTAACATTATACAACGATATCTATTTCAAGAAACCCGCATTTGATCTTAAAGAAGGTGTTTTCTTTACTCATATTCCCGGATATGCAATTAAAGCAGGAAAAAAAGATCCCGATGGAAAAACCATCCATAATGTTTTGATATATGACCAGACTAACCCTGTTCAGGATAATTGTATTGTTGCTGAGAATGGTGTTATGAAAATTTCTGATGATAAAAAATTCCTGGAATTTAATCTTCAAAATGGTTTTCGATACCAGGAAAGAGGTAATCCCGGTGATTCTGTAACAGAATATATCAGGCTTGGATTCAGATCTTTTAAAAAACTGTTTGACCTATCGGCCCTGCAAAAACAAACTACCAATGACAGTGTTTACAGGAATAATTATAAAATGTTAAGTGTCCGCCAGATCAATCATTCCATTGATTCTTTAAAAAAACTGGACCTTGTTTTGATTAAAAGAATAAACACAGAAATGGCTACTTATATGCGCTATACAAATATTCCTGATAGTATTTGGTTAAAGATCCCTGATCCTGTTATAATGAAAAATAAAACAGATACTATAATACCCGATTCTGCCAGGCGCCTGGTTTTTGATGCTTCTGTTTCAATAGCCAATAACATAAAAAGCAACCTGGAAAGTAACGGGAATGAATTAGAGAACCGCAAAAAAGAAATAAAGTTTCATGAAATTGAATGGCACCGGAAATTCTCATTATCACTGGCCTGCCTTGTTTTATTTTTCATTGGTGCACCACTGGGTTCTATTATCCGTAAAGGAGGCCTTGGAATGCCCCTGGTAGTGGCTATTATCTTCTTTTTACTTTTTCATCTGCTTAATATGTTTGGAGAAAAATTTGTGAAAGAAGATATAACCTCGCCCTTTATCGGAATGTGGCTGGCAGTTATTGTACTATCGCCTTTAGGCATATTTCTTACTTACAAAGCCATACATGATTCACAACTTTTCAGTAAGGAATTTTATTACCGTTTTTTTAAAAAGATTTTACCTTTTTTAAGTAACTTGAAAAGCAATAAAAAATCATCAGCATAAATAAATAACTTTTTTATGTCAAAAAAAACAGCTGACAGCAGACGGCATTTTATTTCAAATTCGTTAAAGAGCGGTCTACTCATTGGAATTGGTATGAACTCTGCCGGTTCTTTCTTTGAATCATGTTCAACTGCAAAAAATACAGTGAATACAGTTTATAAAACAGGCTATGATCAGCAACCACTACCCTACAAATATGATGCATTGGAGAATGTCATTGATGCCATTACAATGGAGATACATTATTCTAAACACGCAGCAGCCTATTCAAAAAATGTAAAAGAGGCTGCAACAGCTGAAGGAGTTGATATAAATAAACCTTTGGAAGAACTGCTCGCAAATATTTCAACGTATTCTGCAAAAATGCGTAATAACGGTGGAGGCCATTATAACCACGAACTATTCTGGCAGTGTATGAGGCCGAAGCAGGCTAACAATTTGCCAATGGGCAACCTGCAATTGGCAATAGACAAAGCCTTTGGCAATTTCGAAACTTTTAAAAAACAATTTGCTGATGCCGGTAAAGCCCGATTTGGAAGTGGGTGGGCATGGTTGTATGTTGATAATGATAAAAACCTAAAAATCGGTTCTACGCCCAACCAGGATAACCCACTGATGAACCTGCCTGCCGGACAGAAAGGTATCAGTGATATAAAAGGGTTTCCGCTTTTAGCACTTGATGTTTGGGAGCATGCTTATTATTTAAAATACCAGAATAAAAGAGCAGATTATATTGATAACTGGTGGAATGTTGTGAACTGGGATTATGTGCAGCAGAGATTTGATAAAATGTCATAAGTGGCTAAGAGAACAAAAAGAAAAGGAGTGAAATGCAGGCCTCACACAAAAAGGCAAACCTGCCTGAAGGTAGGCAGGGAAAACACAAAACACTAAAGCATTTTGCAACTTTGCGTTTCATTTAGCGGCATTGCGTGAAATAAAATTTAACTGCATTATGAAAAAATACAGTATTCCCTTTTTTCTTCTCGGCACATTGGTAATGATCTATGTGATGTCCAAAACCGGTTCCCCATTAAAAACAATTGCTACCCCTCATGGCATACTGGACTTAGAGTTTGCATATAACACTATTAAAACCAATATCGTTATCAATGCCTGGTCTGTAAAAGATCCAGTTGATATTTTTGCTGCGGCAAAGATCAATACCTGGCTCGATTTTATTTTCCTGTTCTTTTATTCTATTTTTTTATTTCTTGCAGCAAAAAAAATATCAGCATCATTTGGTGGCAGATTTGGTAAGGCCGGAAAGATCGTTGCTAAAGGGGCATTACTAGCCGGTATTTTAGATGTATTTGAGAATGCAGGTATGCTGGCAACTTTATCAGGGCATAGTTCCGGAGCCATTTCATTCTTTACTGGTTTTTGTTCAGTTATAAAATGGATATTAGCAATAATAGCCGTGCTTTATGTACTAACCGGGGCTATTGGCTTGCTACGTTCCCGTTTGAAAAAATAAAAGATGGAAATTCCTAAAATGGACTCAGCCTTTGCCTAGCAGAACCTGATATGGGTGCAACTAAAACAAAGGCTGATAAATTGACAAACAATCTGGCACAAATATATAATTACTTCTAAACCACTTCAAAATTTATTGCCATTTTTTTGCAAAACTTTATGTTTTAGTTACCGTTTATTTTACAGGTAAAAACGCTTACTTTCGTTATCCCAATACAAATTTTATATTTCAAAACACATCATCATGCAAGTTTGGAAAGATTACCAGGAAAAAAATAAAGACCGGTTTTTAAGTGAGTTACTGGAACTCTTACGAATACCCAGCGTAAGTGCTAAAAGCGAACATAAGCCTGATATGCTGGCCTGTGCTGAAGCAGTAAAGATCCGTTTAATTGAAGCAGGTGTTGATAAAGTAGAAATATATCCTACCGAAGGACATCCTGTTGTTTATGCAGAAAAGATCATTGATCCGTCCAAACCAACTGTGCTGGTATACGGCCATTATGATGTGCAGCCTGCTGACCCCCTTGAACTATGGAAGAGTGGACCTTTTGATCCGGTGATCATTGATGGGAAAATATTTGCCCGTGGTAGTTGTGATGACAAAGGACAATTTTATATGCATGTGAAAGCTTTGGAAACCCTGGTACAGACCAATACCCTTGGTAACAATATCAAATTTTGTATTGAAGGTGAAGAAGAAGTGGGCTCTCCTAACTTAGGAAAATTTGTAGCCTCGCATAAAGAACTGCTGAAAGCGGATTGTGTATTGATCAGTGATAGTGCCATGATCAGCCTTGATACACCAAGTATTGATATCGGAGTACGAGGATTAAGTTATATTGAAGTGGAAGTTACCGGCCCCAACCGCGACCTTCACAGCGGCGTTTATGGTGGAGCGGTAGCTAACCCAGTAACCATCCTGGCAAAAATGATCGCCAGTTGTCATGATGAAAATAATCATATTACAATCCCCGGTTTTTATGATGATGTGGTTGAATCTACAGATGAAGAAAGAAAACTGATGGCATTGGCGCCTTATGATGAAAATGAATTTAAAACCGACCTTGGAGTTAATGAATTATGGGGAGAAAAAGGGTATTCCACCAATGAAAGAACAGGCATCAGGCCTACCATTGAATTGAATGGTATCTGGGGTGGTTACCAGGGCGAGGGCGCAAAAACGGTTTTACCTTCAAAGGCAACTGCAAAAATATCTGCCCGTTTGGTTCCCAATCAAAACAGTGTGAAAATGACAGAAAAGTTATTGGACTATTTCAGAAAGATAGCACCGCTATCAGTTACAGTTAATGCTTTTGAACATCATGGTGGTGAACCCTACATGACACCGATAGACAGTACTGCCTATAAAGCTGCTGCCAAAGCCATGGAAACTACTTTTGGAAAAACACCTATCCCTGTACGTGGTGGTGGCAGTATTCCCATCTGTGCATTATTTGAAAAAGAATTGGGTATTAAAATTGTTTTCATGGGATTTGGATTGGACAGTGATAACCTGCATAGCCCCAATGAAAAATTTAACCTCGCTAATTTTTATAAGGGAATAGAGACCATTCCTTATTTTCATCAATATTTTACGGAGATGAGTGTCTAATAAGCAATGGGCAATAAACAATTGGCAATAGTTTATTAATACTGAATTTACTTTTAAGAAGCCGCAGGTTGCCTATTGCTAATTGCCTATTATCTATTGTCTATTTCCTATTATTATCTTCCTAAAACTGAAAATAGATAAACGAACTGCTGCTCTCTTGGCTTAAAATTAAAAGCATCAGCAACACTGACCAGATTAATCCCAATAACCACCAGGGTAGTTTTTGAGCTACGATCAAAACACGGGTATTCCGCATCATCCAGTGAAAAGCTACCACAAAAAAGATGATCACCGAAATTTTAATGATGTTCATTGTTGAAAGTAAAGTTGCCCCTTTGGGAACACTGGAGAACATAGAAGTGAGCATTTGCCAGGCCGAATGAAAATCCGGAGCCCTGAAAAATACCCAGGTTACATTGATAAGAAAAAAAGTAAGCAATACCAACATAAAATTACCCAGGTTCTTCTTTTTAAAAACTTCCGGAACAGCACCCAGCACGCCCACATCACCTGAAGGGGTAACTGCAATGGCCGTTACTTTATCATGCCGGAGATCTGCAATGATCTTTTCTACCCATAAATAAAAGCCATGCAGGGCACCCCATACCACGAAGGTCCAGTTGGCACCATGCCATAGCCCGCCCAGCAACATGGTGATCATAATATTAATATAGGTACGGTATTTACCATTTCGATTACCCCCCAGCGGTATGTACAAATAATCGCGGAGCCAGGCCGATAAAGTAATATGCCATCTTCGCCAGAAATCAGAAAAGCCGATAGCTGCATAGGGATATAAAAAATTATGGGGCAATATAAATCCCAGGCAGGAAGCCACGCCAATGGCACAGGTAGAGTATCCGGCAAAATCAAAAAATATTTGTCCTGAAAAAGCCAGCACACCCATCCAGGCATCCAATGTACTAACAGCAACAGGAGAATTAAAGACCGTGTTGGCAGATGCAGATAACATACTATCGGCCAAAACCACTTTCATAAATAATCCCAGTGTCACTAACAATAATCCCTGCATCAATTGCTGTTGTGTGGCTTTGCGTGGTGTTTCAAATTGCGGTACCAGTTGTGGCGGACGTACAATAGGGCCAGCCACCAGGTGTGGAAAGAAAGTTACGAATAAAGAAAAATCAAGCATTGACTTTACCGGTTTACTTTTCCTTTTATACATATCGATCGTGTAACACAATGTTGTAAAAGTGTAAAAAGAAATACCCGCGGGTAAAATAATATTGGGTTTGGCCGGGTGAAAGTCCATACCCATCAAATTGACCAGCTGTGTAAAATTCTCCAATAAAAATCCGCCGTATTTAAAAAAACAAAGCATCCCCAGGTTACCTATAAGGCTGATGACGAGTAATAATTTTCTCTTGTATTTATTTTCCTGGTTGTATAATGCCTTACCTACAAAATAATCTACAACAGTAGATAACCATAACAGTAAAATGAAAGGCGGGTTCCAGGCGGCATAAAAAACATAGCTGGCCAGTAAAAGATTTATTTTTTTTATTTTCCAGCTAAAAGGCAGGTTATGCAAAACCAGCATTAGCAGAAAGAATACGATAAAAGTATAAGAGTTAAAAACCATAACGGTAAATATTAGCTGGTTGGATAATTTTAATTAGTTGAAGGTTTGTGTGCAAAGGCCCATCCTTTTTCTTTCTGCAAAATATCTACAAGATTTGTTGTGTAAATAATAGCATCAGCGGGCTTCAAATGTGAAAATTCGGGGCAAATAAAATTTGCAATGGCCGGGTAATCGGCAAAATGAACACCGGGGCAACCGGTAACAGAAAGTACCCTGTCCCAATATTTTTCTCTTGGATAACCCATCTTTTCGCCCATTAAAAATGGCCCGCTTGAAGGAGTACGGATAAATAATACCTTTCCGCCTCTCGCTTGTATTTTATCAACATCATTTTTAACTGTATTTAAAATGGAGTCCAGTTTGGGTCCGCTGGCCGGTGGCTCTTTGCTGATCTTTCTTAAAAAATCCCAAACTCCTTTTACCTGGTTTTGCAAATTGGTATCCGCAACAAATTTTGTTGTCATACGGCTTTGCCTTTCAAAAGAAACCCTTTCAAATTCCATAGGAAAATCGGGGAACACAAAAACACCGGGTCTGCTTTTTATTTTATACCGGTTTATCAAAGCATTCAAAGAATAGAAATCTTTATCCAAAAAAACAAATTGCGATTCCAGCAAATGATTTACCTGGAAACTGAATTGCTGTGCAGGGGTTCTTTTTTTAAACCATTCAATTCTTTTTGTTGGCCGTTCAAGATTGGGAGGCGCTGTTGAAAAAAATAATATTTCGGTAACATCAATGATCAGTTTGCCACTGAATTTTTTATCATTGGCCAGGTCATCCAATACCGGCAGCGGTGTACTTCCCACGCAGGATAATTGTATCACATTATCACCTGTAAGTTTTTTCCATGTGGGGATATCCACGTCGTATTTATTGCGGGATGATCCGATAAAGACGGTTTTCGTGTCTGCAGGTCCGTACACATTAGCTCTTTTATCTGCCCATAAACTTTCGTCATCATCATAAGAAATATCAACCCCTTTGTTTCGTAAATACAACTCCCAGCTTACAAGGGAAGTAGTAACCAGTACCAATGTTAAGATGCCGGCTTTTAGTAAAGAAGAATTATTCATTGTTGATAAATTAATGAACGATTATGAAATTATATTACAGGAAAAATTAAAAGCGATGTTAGTTTTTGCAACTAAATGGAAATGCATAACTCCAGATTAGGCATAACCGTTAAAAGCTGCTGTCGCTTTAAAGATAATAGACAAGTTTGATAATATATAATCTGGCGGGGAATTTATTTCATGCCTGTCGGGGTTCAAATATGTTTATAAACTAACATGAATAAAAAAACCGACATGGGGCTTAGCATCAGGGAGCAGTCCTGAAGTATATCGGGATGAACCACTTTTGGCTGTTGCGGATTTGAATTTGGTGCAATAGACTTATGAAAAAATCTCTCTCTTTATTTTTTCTTCTGTTGTACATACCAATAAATTGGTATGAAAAAATACCAATTTATTGGTATTTATTAATGTATGTGAACAGGATACGTTTACATTGTTGAATATTGAAAGCCATTTATAACTTACCAGAACATATAAGTGCAGGCAAGTAACTACAGTAACATTAAATAATATTAAAGAATATGCTATTGAAGAATTAAGCCATAGGCCCCTAAAAACGTATGTTATGGAGGGCTTAATAAGGTTTTGAATCTACTTTTCAATTTGCTGAACTACAAGTATGGGTGTAGTGCAAATTGAAAATCAT
>JAYVUE010000129.1:0-4111 GCA_043788195.1 Chitinophagaceae bacterium | reverse complement strand
CAATTTAATTATTAAAAAGGTTTCAATTCAACCCTTCTGTTGATGGCCTGTTTGCCCGGGTCGTTGGATAATAATTTATCCGATCCAAACCAAACTGTTGTCAGGCGGCTTCTGTCAATACCTTTCGAAACCAGGTAATTTCTAACATTATTTGCCCTGGTATTGGATAAGGCCAGGTTTACATAATGATCACCCTCAACACTTGCATATCCTTCAATTCTTAATTTCATTGACGGGTTATCATTCATTAAAGTAACAATTTCATCAAGTGCGCTTACAGATGTAGGAAGCAAATCTGTTTGCCCTTTATTGAATTGTATCTTATTGGCTGATTCGGTTACTTTATCCGTGATCTCTTTTGTTATTTCAGGAACTTCCTTAACCACTTTAGTTACAACCGGACAACCATGATTTGTTTTATCACCAGCCACATCTTTACATTTATCGATCTCATCATTAAGGCCATCACCATCAGTATCAGGTATCGGGCAACCATTGTATCTTAATAAACCTTTTACATCAGGACACTGGTCTACATCATCTTTTATTCCATCTCCATCCCTATCACCTGCAGGGCATCCGTTATTGGCAGTTGATCCTTTTTCTGTTGGGCACTTATCTTCACTATCCGGAACACCATCTTTATCAGTATCAATAGCAGCAACAACAGCAGCAGGGCAACCTTTATTTGCTATCAGGCCTTTAACATCAGGGCATTTGTCATCTTTATCAGCAACACCATCTCCGTCTTTATCCGGACATCCTTTGGTTGCTTTAGAACCTGCTACATCAGGGCAGTCGTCATCTTTATCGGCTACTCCGTCTTTATCTTTATCTTTTATTTCTTTAGGCTTGGTAGCTGTGGTATCAGGCAATTTCTTTTTTTCAGGGGTATGGCTCTTTATATCCAGTGTTACACCCAATGACGCACTGATAACCTGGTGTTTAAAACTCCCTTTATAACTACTTGCCTGGTACATATCAGCAAGGCTTTGGCTTCCATCAACCCTCAGAAATACACGGCCAATTTCAAATCCTGCCAACACATTAATTCCATAATCAATTGTTTTATATTTCCCTGGCCCGTTACCAACAGGAAGGTCTCCATTAGTGGTAGAAACTACATTACCAGCCAGATCTGTAGTTGACCTTTTTTCTCTTCCACTGAGATAAAAGGAGGCATATGGGCCTGCACCGATGATGAACTTTACATTTTTGAATAAACGGACCTTGGCGATCACGTTTAAAGGGATATCTATATAATTCAACAATTGCGAAACTGTAGAATCCTTTAATGTTGAAAGAGCCGGATTAAATTTTTCCGAATATTTTCTACCCTTATTGAAATAGATCACTGAAGGTTGAAAAACAAGGCTCTTCTTTTTATTTAAAGGAATATCGGCCATAAGGCCGCCATGGAAACCAATAATTGGCTTATAATTTTTTTTGATACTACTCCAGTTGGCCAGGTTATTGGTTTCAAGAATGGTAGAGCGGTTGGCTCCGCCAATCACTCCAACTCTTACCTGTGCGGTAACAAAAACTGATGTAAATAATAAAAGAAATAATGGGAAAAACTTTTTCATTTAAAAACTGTTTAATTAAAAATGATAGTGTGAAATAATTGTAATAAGGTTTAAAAGTAAAATTTTATTTATAAATCAAGGGTTTTTACTTGTTGAATTTTAAATTCAGCTGATCATAAATCAAATTTTATACCCTGGGCCAAAGTTAGTTTATTTGAATAATTAATAGTGTTGGTTTGCCGGCGCATGTATATTTTCCAGGCATCGCTGCCACTTTCACGGCCTCCGCCTGTTTCTTTTTCGCCACCAAATGCGCCACCTATCTCGGCTCCGGAAGTTCCTATATTCACATTAGCAATTCCACAATCGCTGCCGGCTTGTGAAAGAAATTGCTCTGCTTCGCTAAGTTTAGTGGTCATAATTGATGATGATAAACCCTGGGGTACTCCGTTTTGTAAGGAAATGGCATCATCAAGCGTTTTATACCTGACCAGGTAAAGGATCGGTGCAAAGGTTTCATGTTGTACAATTTCCAGATCGTTTTTGGCTTCGGCAATGCAGGGTAATACATAACAGCCGCTTTCATATCCCTTTCCTTTCAGTACACCACCTTCAACAATAAATTTGCCTCCCTGCATTTTACATTTTTCAATGGCATCAAGATACATTTTAACGGCCTCTTTATCGATCAACGGGCCAACATGATTTTTTTCATTAAGCGGGTTACCGATCTTTAATTGTTTATATGCACTAACCAGTTTTTCGCTGAATTTTTTATATATTTTTTCATGTATGATCAATCTTCTTGTAGAGGTACATCGCTGCCCGGCTGTTCCTACTGCCCCGAAAGTAGCCCCGATCAATGCCATATCAAGGTCGGCATCTGCAGAAATGATAATGGCATTATTACCCCCCAGTTCCAGTAAACTTCTGCCCAATCGCCGGCCAACAGCAGCGCCAACAGCCTTACCCATACGGGTACTGCCTGTTGCAGAAACAAGGGGTATCCTGGTATCATTGCTCATCCATTCGCCAACATCCCTTCCACCAACAATTATATTACTAACACCTTCGGGTACGTTATTTTTTTTAAATACGGTTTGTATAATGTTTTGACAGGCAATAGCACATAATGGCGTTTTTTCGCTGGGTTTCCATACACAAACATCACCACAAATCCACGCCAGCATACTGTTCCAGCTCCATACTGCCACAGGGAAATTAAAGGCGGATATTACCCCTACAATTCCCAGCGGATGATATTGTTCGTACATACGATGGCCCGGTCTTTCACTATGCATAGTTAAACCATGTAACTGCCGGGAAAGCCCAACCGCAAAATCACAGATGTCGATCATCTCCTGCACTTCACCTAGTCCTTCCTGTAAGCTTTTACCCATTTCATAACTTACCAGTTTGCCTAACGGATCTTTATATTTTCTTAATTCTACTCCAACCTGGCGTACAATTTCACCACGCTTTGGTGCCGGCCATAAACGCCAGGTTGTAAAAGCCTGTGCTGCTTTTTGTATAACTTCATCATACGATCTTGCATCTGCACCGGTTACAGTTGCAATTAATTTACCATCAACCGGGGAATAAGATTGTAATTTTTCGCCTTTACTTTTTAAATAATTGCTGCCGGTTGAAACCCCATTGTTATTGGCTTGTATCTTTAAGATCTTTAAGAAATCCATGCTGTATTATTATTGATTTTGGACTGCAAGTTAAGTAATAGTTGGCAGTGGGCAGTTGGCAAAGAGACTGAAATTTTAAACTGCCTATCTAGTATCCAGTCTTAATACTGCTCTTGCTCATTTGGGAAATCTTTACTCTTTACATCAGTGATGTATTGTTTTACTGCAGTGGTAATTTGTTCGTGCATATTCAGGTATTGCCTTAAAAAACGGGGTTTAAATTCAGTATTGATCCCAAGCATATCATGCATCACTAATACCTGCCCGTCGCAATGCCCGCCGGCACCAATGCCGATCGTTGGAATATGAATGCTTTCACTTACTTCTTTTGCCAATGTAGCCGGAATTTTTTCCAGTACAATTGCAAATGCACCTGCTTCCTGCAGCAATACCGCATCTTTTTTTAGTTTTTCAGCTTCATCAATTTCTTTTGCCCTGACTGTATAAGTGCCGAATTTATAAATGCTTTGCGGTGTTAAACCAAGGTGGCCCATAACGGGTATGCCTGCACTCACAATTTTTTTTACTGAATCCACAGCTTCTTCACCACCTTCTAATTTCACAGAATGCCCCCCGGTTTCCTTCATTATTTTAATGGCCGATGCTAATGCGATCTCTGAATTGGATTGATAATAACCAAATGGCATATCCACTATCACCAGGCAACGGTTGATGCCCCTTACCACACTTTGGGCATGATAGATCATTTGGTCCAGTGTGATTGGCAGCGTGGTCTCGTGGCCGGCCATTACATTACTGGCGCTATCTCCAACAAGTATGATGTCGATGCCTGATGAATCAAATATTTTTGCAAATGAAAAATCATAGGCAGTGATCATAGATATCTTTTCACCACCTGCTTTCATTTTCTGCAAAGTATTAGTAGTA
>JAYVUE010000128.1:0-4310 GCA_043788195.1 Chitinophagaceae bacterium | reverse complement strand
TATAATCTTTATAAAACAGTTAAATCAGGAAAACTTGTTGCAAATGAACCTGCAGAAGCAGCACCACTTCTAAAAGATATAAGTGGGCTTCATAAAGGTGAACACTGGCACAGATGGATAGAAAGAAAACCAGTGCAAATGCTGGTCTTCAGCCTTGTTGTAATATTAATCGGAGGTATTATTGAGCTTGTGCCTACATTTTTAATCAAATCAAATGTACCTACCATAAGTAGCGTGCTTCCTTATACGCCATTAGAATTGCAGGGCAGGGATATTTATGTTCGAGAAGGATGTTATACATGCCACTCTCAAATGATACGGCCTTTCAGGAGTGAAACAGAGCGCTATGGCGAATATTCTAAGGCCGGTGAATTTGTATATGATCATCCATTTCAGTGGGGTAGTAAGCGAACTGGCCCTGACCTTGCCAGGGAAGGATATGGTAATCTAAAAAAATCAAATGGCTGGCATTTCAGACACTTCAGAGAACCTTCTTCCATGAGTGAAGGCTCTATCATGCCTGCCTATTCTTTTTTACTTGAGCAGGATTTAGATACTTCTTCAACAGCAGCAAAAATAAAAGCAATGCAAACCTTAGGAGTTCCTTATCAGAAAGGATACGACCGGTATGCAAATGAAGATCTGTTGGTACAGGCAAGAGGAATTTCAGAAAGCCTTAGATCAGACAGTATCCGTGTATCACCCAATAAAGAAGTTATTGCACTTATTGCATATCTCCAGCGGCTTGGAACCGACATTAACAAAACCTCAAAAAACTAATATGTTCAGATTTATACGGCATTATGCAGAACAAATTGAGGGTGCGCAAGTTTACCCGCTCATCTCATTATTTATATTCCTTGTGTTTTTTATTGCCTTGCTGTTTTATGTTAAAAACATGGATAAAACTGTAGCCAGAACAATTTCCTCGATACCGCTTGATTCAGAAGAACCTACATCAAAAAATGAATTACCATGAAAAATCTATTGCTTTTAATATGCATATTATTTGGAAATTATTTTACCATTCTAGCACAGGATGCTGCAAAGCCGGTACAAGAAGTATCAACAAATCAACTGGCTGTTCTAATGGTAGTCATCGCCCTTGTTCTGGCATTTGTAATCTGGGGGATGGGGCAGGTACTTCATACTATGGGACGGCAGATTCTTGAAAAGATGAAACTGGAAAATAATGCGAAAGTACTTGCGATAACGGGGATGCTATTTTTCTGCAATTCTGCATTTGCCCAGGAAAAAATAAATGCAATGCAGTTGACTAATAATAATTATGGAGGGCTTACCTCTTTAACTTTCTGGTTGCTGGCTATTGTTATTACAGTTGAATTTTGTGTAATTGCTTTTTTTATGTTTAGTATTAGCCGTCTCCAGAAGGAGTTGGTTCCGGACGTAACAGCAAAATCATTTCAACTTTTAGCCTGGTGGAAAAAATATGACAGGAAAATCTTAACGCGTGCTGTTTCAGTTGAAGAAGAAAAAGATATTTTACTCGATCATGATTATGATGGTATTAAAGAGCTGAATAATGCATTACCTCCCTGGTGGAAATATGGCTTCTATTTTACTATAGTTGTCGCTTTTGTTTATATGCTGAACTTTCATGTTTTCGGCACGGGAAAAAATCCAACAGAAGAATACCAGGAGGAAATGGTAAAGGCGCAATCTGATTTAGAGCAATACAATTCAAAAAATGCAGACAGGGTAGATGAGAATAATATTCAGATGCCAGGTGCAGAAGGCTTATCTGCAGCGAAGGAAATATTCAATACTGTATGCTGGACCTGTCATGGCAAAATGGGAGAGGGTGGTGCCGGACCGAATCTTACAGATAATTATTGGCTGCATAAAGGTTCGCTGAATGATATTTATCAGTCTGTAAAACACGGGTATCCTGATAAGGGGATGCAGGCATGGGAAAAAAATTACAACCAAAAGGAAATTAATAACCTTGCCGGATATATTAAAACATTACATGGCACAAATCCTCCTAATGCAAAAGCACCTCAAGGAGATTTGTTTGAAGAAATAGTTACCGACAAAAAAGATACAAATCAGGTTAAATAAAATTCATGACCGAAGAAGTTGAATCAGCAAAGATTAGAAGTCCGGAAATTTTCAGGGATTCAGTTGCCACTATTTCAATGGAAGGCAAAAGAAATTTTATTTATCCAAAAAAACCAAAAGGAAAACTATATAAAAGGCGCACCTGGTTTAGTATTTCATACCTTATGGTTTTCTTTACCCTACCTTTTCTTAGGGTAAATGATGAACCGTTGTTAATGCTTAATATATTGGAAAGAAAGTTCATCATTTTCGGACTTATATTCTGGCCACAGGACTTTTTCATTTTTGGTATTGCAATGATCACGTTTATTGTATTCATTATTTTGTTCACCGTTGTTTTTGGAAGAATATTCTGCGGATGGGCTTGTCCACAAACTATTTTTATGGAAATGGTATTCAGAAAGATTGAATATCTTATTGATGGTGATTCTACGCATCAGAAACTGCTTCATCAAATGAAATGGAACAGAATAAAGATTCTGAAACGAAGCACAAAATTCGTGGTTTTTTACCTGTTATCTTTTATAATAGCGAATTTTTTCCTTGCATATATTATTGGAATGGATAATCTTCTGAATTATATTAATCATCCGGCCAGTAATGTTACCACCCTTATTTCGCTTTTTATATTCACCACTGTTTTTTTTATTGTTTACTGGTGGTTTCGCGAACAGGCATGCATTGTAGTTTGCCCTTATGGTAGATTACAGGGAGTTTTACTGGATAAGGATTCAATAGTAGTAGCTTATGATTATAGCAGAGGAGAGCCTCGAGGAAAGTTCACAAGAGCGGAATCACTAAAGCAGAAGAATGTGGTAGTGGATCATTGCAAGTGTGTCGACTGCAAAAGTGAGGGAGCCTGTAAAGATATCGGACAACGATTAGAGCAATCTATACCAAAGGGTGATTGCATTGATTGTAGAGCCTGCGTTAAAGTTTGCCCCACTGGGATTGATATCAGGAATGGCACACAGATGGAATGTGTAAACTGTACAGCATGTATTGATGCTTGCGATTCAATAATGGAGAGTGTTCACAAACCTAAAGGCCTTATCAGGTATGCTTCACAAACAAGTATTGCTGAAAGGAAGCACCTTGCATTCACCTCCCGGGTCAAGGCATATACTGCTGTATTAAGTTTATTGTTATGCTTCCTGGCATTTTTAGTAGTAGGCCGTACAGATCTTGATGCCAGGCTTATGCGTACTGCCGGCATGACTTATACTACTTTACCAGATGGAAGGGTAAGTAATCTTTACAATCTTAAACTCGCCAACAAAACACATAAAAATATTGCCTTAACCTTAAAGCTTGAGAATATCAAAGGGGAGATTTACCTGATTAATTATCCTGTTGTAAAAAAAGAAGATTATGCTTCGCTTCAGTTTTTTGTGAAATTAAAAAGGGAAGACCTGAAAAGCTGGAAAACACCAATCATTATCGGGCTGTATGATTCTAATGGAAGAATTAAAACAATTACAGCCAATTTCATAGGACCTGAAATATATAATTAATTATGAACTGGGGATATAAAATTACAATCGGGTATCTCACTTTCGTTGCAGGAATTGCATTTCTTGTTTATAAAGCAAGTTCTCAGAAAGTTGATCTTGTTACCAGCGATTATTATGAGCAGGAACTTGTTTACCAGAAAAGAATAAATGCAAAAACTAATACAGTCACCTTATCGTCCGCTGTTAATGTGAAATATGATGAGAAGAGTATTAGCATTGAACTTCCTTTAGAAATGAAAAAAAAAGAGGTTAAGGCTAATATATTTTTTTATTATCCGGCAGATTCAGACAGGGATTTTGCCAGATCAGTAGCTTCAACCAATGGAAGTTTAAATACACCTAAACCTAATGGCATAAAGGGTCATTACATACTTAAATTAAGCTGGATGGTCAGATCAGTACATTATTATTCTGAACAAAATATTTATTTCAAATGATAGCAATGTTATCGGCATTTTTGTTGGGAGCAATGGGGAGCCTCCACTGTGTGGGGATGTGCGGACCGCTGGCTTTATCTTTGCCGGCGGTACAAAATTCAGTTAACGGCCACTTTTTCAGCAGCCTTCTTTATAATACTGGTAGAATATTAATGTATGGTATTCTGGGATCTATTCTTGGTTTGCTTGGGATGTCATTTGCGGTTTTTGGCTTCCAGCAATGGATTTCAGTTATTGCAGGGCTATCAATTTTAGGAATGGTGCTATTAAACAAGAC
>JAYVUE010000127.1:0-9055 GCA_043788195.1 Chitinophagaceae bacterium | reverse complement strand
TTTTTCATTGATAAAATATTCCTGTACATCGCCCATCAGTTTTAAGGCAAACTCTGTGCTGAAAATGCAGGTATTCTGAGCCTGGTCTTCTTTTAAAATGTCAGCCTGAACTGTACCGCGTACGTTTTGCAAAGCCTGCGCTTTTATTTTTTCATACACATCAGCGGGCAAAACGTCTGTACCGCTTAAACCAAGCAAACGTAAACCAAGCCCGTCATTACCCCCGGGTAAAGCTCCCAGCAATTTCCCTTTAGCCGAAACAACAGGTTTACCATCTACGCCAATATATTTTGGTAGCTGTTCAATATTATATTTTGCCTCAATAATTTTATTTACTTCCTGCAGTAAATTATTTTCAAAAATATATTTTTCACACTGCTGATCAATAGCTGCATTTAAAAAGAAGGCCAGCAACATTGGAGCAGGGCCATTGATGGTCATGCTTACCGATGTTTTAGGATCACATAGATCAAAACCACAATACAATTTTTTTGCATCATCTACTGTAGCAATACTTACTCCGCTATTTCCCACTTTTCCATAAATATCGGGGCGGTGTGCGGGGTCTTCTCCATATAAAGTAACACTGTCAAATGCAGTGCTAAGGCGCTTTGCAGGCTGACCTTCAGAAACATAATGAAAACGCCTGTTGGTTCTTTCAGGTCCACCTTCGCCGGCAAACATTCTTGTAGGATCTTCTCCTTCACGTTTTAAAGGAAACACCCCGGCTGTAAATGGAAAATGCCCTGGCACATTTTCCTGTGCCTGCCATTTTAAAATATCACCCCAATCCTTATACTTTGGCAAAAGAACTTTTGGAATTTTTGTTCCGGATAAACTTTTTGTGAACATTTCCTGCCGGATCACTTTATCTCTCACCTTAAATTCAAAATAATCTTTTTTGTAAGCAGCAGTTTTTTTAGGCCAATTGGTGATGAGTTTACGTGCAACAGGTGTTTGCTGCTCTGTATAAAAATCAATTTGTTTTTCAATCGCTGCTGTTACTGACCGATCATCCGCTCCCGGGGCTGAAGCCGCCAAGAGGGTTGTTAGTGCCCCATTTAATTGGTACAGTTTTGTTGCAATGGCAGATTGTTCTTCAACCAATTTATCATAATCCCTGATAGCAGTAGTGATCTCGCTGAGGTAGCGTACTCTTGATGACGGAATAATAGCCTGTGAAACTTTTGCAGTGGCACCAAAACTATAAGTTCCAAAAACTATTTTAGTTTTTTGCTCTATAGCCTGTAACAATTTTTCAAATAAATGATTCACTCCTTCGTCATTGAACTTACTGGCAATAGAACCAATTACAGGTAATTCTTCATTCTTTGCAGTCCATAAAGAATGGTTTCTTTTGAATTGTTTACATACATCATTATATGCATCTAATGCACCGGGTTTATCAAATTTATTGATACAAACAACGTCTGCATAATCAAGCATATTTATTTTTTCCAATTGACTTGCAGCGCCATATTCGGGTGTCATTAAATACATACTTACATCGCAATAATCCAAAATAGATGCATCACTTTGTCCAACACCTGCACTTTCTAAAATGATAAGATCAAACCCGGCCTCCTTGCATATATCGATTGCTTCCTGTACATGAGAGCTCAATGCTGTATTATCTTCTCTTGTTGCCAGGCTTCTCATGTAGGCACGGGGATGAGAAATGGAATTCATTCTTATCCTGTCACCCAACAATGCGCCGCCGGTTTTTTTCTTGCTGGGATCAACAGAAATTACAGCGATGGTCTTATCCAAAAAATTATTTAAAAAACGGCGTACAATCTCATCCGTTACACTACTCTTGCCTGCGCCGCCGGTTCCGGTGATGCCTAAAACTGCCCCCCTGCCACCTGAATGGGGGTTCTTTAGAGCAGGCGATTTTGAATCATCTTTTTTTAATTGATTAATATAAGATGTATAATCTAGCCCTGCTTCGGCAAAAGTAATTGCTCTGGCAATTTTTCTAATATCTTTTACTTCATTCAACGGTAATTTTCCATTCCATTGTACTGTTGCTAAAGCCCCTCCTTCGGAGGGGTTGGGGAGGCTTTGTTTAATCACATCTTCTATCATACCCTCCAGGCCCATATGCCTGCCATCATCAGGGCTATAAATTTTTGTGATACCATAATTATGCAACTCATCAATTTCAGCCGGTAAAATTGTACCCCCTCCTCCTCCAAATATTTTTATATGTCCGCAACCATTTTCTACAAGAAGATCTTTCATGTATTTAAAAAACTCAACGTGTCCGCCCTGGTAACTGGTAATGGCAATGCCCTGTACATCTTCTTCAATCGCTGTTTCTACAATTTCATGTACACTACGGTTATGCCCAAGGTGGATGATCTCTGCGCCCTTGCTTTGCATGATACGCCGCATTACATTAATCGCGGCATCATGACCATCGAATAAACTGGCCGCGGTTACGATCCGGACTTTATTGTGTAGTGTAAACGACATAAAAAAATTGAAAATATCTTTTGACTTTCAAAAAATATGAATGTTTTAAAAAATGTAAAAGAGTATCAAAGGTTTTACCCTGCTCTTCATTTACAACTGCAAAAAGTAAAATTACAATTTAAAGGTTGGAAAACAGCTATGCAAATAATTACTTACTCTTTGTTTTTTCTGAAAAAAGCCCCGATATCACACCAGATACCCGCCGATAAATTAATGAAGCGATAATCAATAAAATGCCTGGACAGCAGGAAAGAAGTGCCTCCCTGAAATTCTAGACGTAGCCCCGGAACATTTTTAAATCCGAAACTGAACATAAAAGCTGGCTCAAAAAAGTATTTTGATCGGTTGGTCAAACTATCGAGCTTAAAATCATCTAACTGCTTGCCCTTGTAATTTGTTTTTACCTTACTGTATTGAATATTACTTGCCCGCAAAGAAATTGCTGATGTGAAACTGCCCTTACTTTTGAAAAGTATGGCAGGTTGAAGGTAGATCTTTGTAATATTGGCCTGGTGAAAATAATTTCCCGTCTTTGATACATCAGTAAAACTAAACTTGCCAAGTCCAGCCCCGGCAAAGATCTGGAAAAAAACTTTATTGTTATCATTGACCGGAACATAATATCCTATCCCTGCTTCTGTAAGATTTCTGTTATAAATAATTGTAGAACTATCGGGGCCACCTGTAGTTTGTTCCCAACGGTAAAAATAAGCTGCCTGTACAGCAAAGTGATTAGTAACGGCATAGGCACCCTGCAAATCAAACCCACGGCTACGGTTATCTACTATTACATTATTTTGTTTTCCCTCACTGGTAAAATTAGTAGAATAAACGCCCCCGATCTTGCTATCCCCCTTTTTAGTAAGCACAGGCGTATTATGTGCCGATGGGCTATAGGCAAACCTTGGCGAACTACAGGATGAAATGGCGCCTGCAATTGAAATAAAAATTCCGAAAAAAAGATAATCCCTTTTCATAGTTAATTCATTTTATAAGTAAGTGCCGCAAAGTTATCAATACTTATTGTTTCGGCACGTTTAGAAAAAATTTCTTCCTGCAATACTTCTGCAGGAAATAAACTTTTTACGGCGTTACGCATTGTTTTACGGCGTTGATTAAACGCTGTTTTTACTAATACCCAATATGCCCTGTCACTTTTAAAGTTCAGCTCTTTTTCTTTTTTTATTAACCGGATCACGCCACTTTGCACTTTTGGGGGCGGTATAAAACATTCATTGCTCACATCAAATAAATATTCCACATCATAGTAAGCCTGAACCAGTGCACTCAATACACCATATACTTTACTGCCTTCTTTAGCCGCCGCCCTTTGCGCCACTTCTTTTTGAAACATGCCGATCACAAAAGGCACATCTTCTTTCCATTCTAATATTTTAAACAGTATCTGCGTAGAAATATTATAGGGGAAGTTACCAATAACTGTAAATGATTGTTCAAAAGGCTTGTTAATTTCAAGGAAATTTTTGTTAATCAGCTTCCCATCCAGGGAGGGATAATTTTGTAACAGGTAATCAACTTTTTCTTTATCCAGCTCAACCGCTTTAAAATTAATACCGGGTAATTTTATAAGCTGTTTGGTTAATGCCCCGGCTCCCGGGCCCACTTCGAGTAAATTGGTAAATTTTTGTTGCTGCAATGCCTCAATGATCTTATCTATTATGACAACATCTTTTAAGAAATGCTGCCCCAGTGATTTTTTAAGTGTATACATTTACACAAAAGTACTATAAAAAAGCCCCTTCTTAAAAGAAGAGGCAATTCTTGAAAACAAGATTATTATTTTATCTTGCAATTACTAATTTTTGTGTAACCACTTCGCCATTCACATAAACCTGTAATGAGTAAACGCCATTACTGAATTGGCTAAGGCCTGCTAGTTGAATGGTATTAATTCCTTTTACAACATTTTGATTTTTTATCAAAATTATTTTTCCCAAATTATCTATCAATCGTAAAGTTATTACTGCATCTTTTTCAGAAAAGAATATTATTGAAACTTTATCGCTTGCAGGGTTAGGCATTACACTAAGCAAGGTTTTGATTTGTTTCATACGTACAACAATGATATTACTGTACTGTATTTCTCCGGCTTTGCCAATCACTTTGATACGGTAATAAATGACTTCTTTATTAATATTGGCAATGTTGTCAGTGAATGTAAAATTTTGTTGCTCGTTTAATTTAACCGGTAATGTTACCATACCAGTTTTAATATAAGTGCTGTTGTCAATACTTCGTTCAACTTCAAAGTGATCAACATCTTTTGCTGCAATGATCGACCAGTTAAGTATCACATTATTTGCTTGTGCAACTCCTGTAAGTTGAAGAAACTGAACAGGGAGAATAACCCCTACAAAACGCCAGGCCCTATCGGGATCGGCAGGAAGTTTTTTGGTTAGTGGACACCTTGCGCCTGGTGTTGCATCACCTGCAAAGGTTCCTCCGTTACCCATACGATATGAAGTGCCCTTTACATTGATAGTAGAATTAAGAGAATCAAAACGATTATCTAATCCATCACCATCAGTATCCAGCCCGGTAAGTGAAACAACATCATCTGCAATTCCATTCATATTAAAATCGTTTCCTTCTACTCTATCAGGCTGACCATCAGCATCTGAGTCCAGATCTCTATAATCCGGAGTTCCATCAACATCATGATCATAAAGAAATATTCCGGCGCCTCCAAAACCAACAATATTATCATAAGTATTTGATAAGCCATCTCCATCAGTATCTGTAAGAGAAGGTAACAAATAACCTGCCGTGGATTGGCCTTCTATATTATCAGGTATTCCATCATTATCAGAATCAATATCCAGGTAATCGGGTTTGCCATCAGCATCTGTGCTCCTTATTGCCAGTGGGCCAGGCATAACTGAAACCGTAGTTGACCATCCGTTTGCTGCAATAGTTCCGTCAACAATACCATTAAGGTTTGCATCGGGTAAGCCTGCTTCAATAACATCTACAATGCCATCACCATCGCTATCCATGTCGTAAGGATTAGGCTTGGCATCATAGTCTACATTTCTGTTTGGGTAAGAATCTGCCTTACCATCTGCATTTATATCAGCGCCCGTTTTTAATAAAGCACCTGCACCAAGATAAGCATCATGAATTCCATCTGCGTTGGCATCTAAAAATCCATCCACAATACCATTATTATTTACATCGGGTGCGCCGGCTTCTACCAGGTCGGGGATACCATCATTGTCGCTGTCAAGGTCAAGAAAATTAGGTACTCCATCGCCATCAAAATCAGGTATACTTAATCCAAGTCCGGTATTATAAGCGCCGGTATTATTTACATCAACATTTTGTGATAAGCCATCTCCGTCAGTATCTGTGAAATTATCTATTTGCCCGTTACCATCTGTATCAGCACCATAAGCTTCTACTACATCCGGAATCCCGTCATTATCACTATCCAGGTCAAGCATATTTATTTTACCATCCTTATCAGTATCAAACCTGTCATCCACACCGTCGGCATTGGCATCAATACGTCCGGGAAAATCCAGATCAAGATAATTTAAGATACCATCATTATCAGAATCGCCGTCGGCCTGGAAATTATCATTGATGAAATCATTATTATTATCAACGAAACCAGCATAGGTTGGATCATAAGCATTGATGATACCATTACTATTAGCATCTCCAAATGCTGCGGCTATATTACTTTCTACCCAATCAGGTATACCATCCTTGTCCTTATCTATATTACAATTAATGGTTACCGTTACCTGCTGACAGCCTGTATTATTACAGTCGCCTTCGGCCCTCACATAATAAGTTGTT
Organism: Chitinophagaceae bacterium; assembly: GCA_043788195.1. Lineage (GTDB taxonomy): Bacteria > Bacteroidota > Bacteroidia > Chitinophagales > Chitinophagaceae > Ferruginibacter. The sequence goes on along the minus strand of JAYVUE010000127.1, from coordinate 2,752 downwards.
GTTATTGCAGGCGTCACAGTGAGTGTTGTACCAGTACCTGCAAGTGTACCTCCGCAGGAAGCTGTATACCATTTCCAGCTGGCATTTGTACCCAGCGAACCGCCTGTAATACCTAAGTTTACAGATATACCCGAGCAAATATTATTTTTATTTCTGGTAGCCGAAGTGGCTGCAAATGAAATTACTTTTCCTGATAACTTAACACCCGGTGAAATATACTGACAGGCAGCAATAGCTATATTACCCAATGCGGCTACTATTATCCGGTAGTACTTACCTGTATCGGCTGCTGTTACGGGGTTAATAGTATATGTAGAAGAAGTAGCCCCCAAAATATTAAAATAAGGACCTGCAAGGGCATTTGATATCTGCCACTGATAACTTTTTGCACCAGGCACAACAGTTGTATCCGAAAGTGCCGAAGTAAATGTTACAGCAAGTCCTATACAACCTGAGCCTACACTAACTGTTGGTGAAGGATCGCAAATACCATATTGTATATCATCAATTGCAAAATCATTTCCACAACCGCCGGGGCCTGCATTTGACATTTCAAGTATTACATTAGTATAACCCGGCGGCATCACCCATTTCATACCTAATTGTTGCCATGTTGTATCAGTGAGATCAGCTGTGGTAAACTGAGTGATCGTAAGCCCAGTTGTAAGGTCTCTTATTTTTATTAAAAACTTTGGATACTTGAATCCCCCTAAACCATTGCATAGGGCCCTGTAAGTATAATTGCCTACAAATGTAGCCCAAAATGATACTGAGTATTGCTGGCCCGGACAGGCTACCGGTAAGGTATCCCTGTAAAAAACAGTTGCCGGTGCATCAGCATTGATAAGTAACATTTTTCCATGCCCCCCCCCTGTATGATCAGTGAGTAACGGCTGCCAATAACCACGATTTCCCTGTGCGGCAGTATCCGCTAATGCATACCTGTTTACAGTCATTGGTATTGTAGAATAAGCTGCATATCCACAACTCATAGAGGGTACTGCAGGAAATGCTGATGATAAACCTATTCCTACACCAAAAGTCTGGCTATATAATAACTGGCTTAATGTGCCACAAGGTGGGGTTGTAGGCGTTAATATAATTACAAACGGAGTAGGTTGGCCTTCACCCACATCATCTGGTTTATCATTTTGATTCAGGTCAGGATTATTACCATTGGTAGATGAATCCCTTAATGCATAATTGTTCCAGCCATTGGCTGTAGCAATAGCCGAGTTATTGTAAACTATACCTGACAGTATATTTGATAACCTGCACGAAACTCTGATAGTAAAATTGTTACTAGTAGTGGGGTAGTTTGGCAGTGTTTGTCCGCCATTTAAAAGATTAGGACTTGTTGTTCCATTATAACCTCCGGCCAATGTCAACCCCGCCGGATTACTGGTAAATATTGCACTTACATTTGATACGTTTACATTTGTATTAATACTACCAAGGCTGTCTTTTATCTGGATATTTGTTATCGGGATAGTTCCATAATTTTTTACAAAAATATCATACACCACATCATACTGGTTAGGTGTGCCCGTTGCTGTAACAGAAAATAATTTTTTTGATGCGCCTACACCGGAAATGATCTGTGTCATATCCACTGAAGAAACACCTGTTCCTGATCCATAATTATAAGTTAAAGCAGATGGGAGTCCCGTTATAGGATCAATCTTTTTATAAGTACATGTAGAGGCCTGATAGGCAGAGATCAGGTCGCCATCAGCATAACTCAAACCTACAAGGGCTGTCGCACCTGAAGGCAAAGCTGTTGTATCAATATAATAGGAATTAAAATGATGAGCACCTCCGCCCGGTGGTACGGTGGGATTCCAGCTTTGATAATCTGGTGTGTATAATTTATTATCAAAATTATAATACATCTGGCCGTTGGGTAGGCGTACAATATCACCGCTTCCTACACTAAATAATGTATCTCCTATGCCCCCGGGGCCAGGAATAAAATCAAGTGTATCTGCATGATAATAAATATTACCTGCAAAATCAATTGGCCTCATAAAAGCTCTTTTACATGGAGCCGGAGGAAACTCTATCGTCCATCCTAACCCGTTATTATCAAATGCAACGCCGGCGAGGTCATATGGAAAAGAACGCAGCGTATCCAAACTGGTGGCTAGTGTCATTGACCCTGATGCAAAAGTTGTATCCGGTTTCCATCTCCAAACGTAAGTGATAGCTGTTGAAACTGTTGGATAGGTTGTCCATAAAAAATATAATTTCTGGTCCTTCGGATTAAATGAAATGCTTGATAAACTGGTGGTAAACTTATTGGTAAGACCAGGACCAATTCTTAACCTGGGCCGGTAAGAGTTTGGATATACGGCCTTGTTCATAACGGAAGCAACATAGTCGAAAAAATAAATAGAATCTGTTCCGCTACTACAGTTATTTCTTCCAATACCAACAGGTATACTTTTAGTTGCATTTTGTGCATGCAGGTAACCTGCAGAAAATAGCAGGCAGGTAAGGATTAAAAATAAAATTTTTCTCATAGTGATACTATTTTTGAATATTGTTCAATAAAACAACTGTTGCCGTTTTAAAGATCCTATCCTATATACAACACATTAACTAATCTTGCGGTCAGTTAATTAAATACTTAATTTAACTTCTACTTCAATTCTGAAATAACTAACCCCTTTATTTTTTATTGGCCATGATAAAAACCTCGTACCCTTAACCATTTGGATCTTCGGGTATGTTGAAATATTGTTTTCAACAT
>JAYVUE010000126.1:0-2292 GCA_043788195.1 Chitinophagaceae bacterium | reverse complement strand
AACTTCTATGTTAGCTGTGAGCGTGTGTTTAACCCAAAGTTAATGAATAAGCCTGTTGTTGTACTCAGCAATAACGATGGCTGCATCATATCCCGGAGTGATGAAGCAAAAAAAATAGGTGTGGAAATGGCGGGGCCATATTTTAAAGCAAAGCCATTGATTGAAAAATATGGCGTAGCAACGTTCTCGTCTAATTATAATTTGTATGGCGACTTAAGCTGGAGGGTGATGGAAACATTAAGAGTACTGGTAGGTAAAGAAAATGTAGAAGTATATTCCGTTGACGAAGCATTTTTAAATTTAGATGAGTTTAGCGAAACCGATTTACTGGAAGCAGGAATAAGAATAAGGGAAACAGTAGAATTATGGACAGGCATAAAAGTTTCGGTTGGCGTAGCGCCCACAAAAGTATTATCTAAAGTGGCTAACCATCTTGCTAAAAAAAATAAAATTGCCACACAATGTGTAGTGGTACTGGATACAAAAGAGAAAATCATGACTGCTTTACAAAATACTCCCATTGGCGAAGTATGGGGTGTGGGCAGACAATATGCAGAAAAGCTGATAGATATGAATGCGATCTTCACTGCATTTGATCTCACAAAAAAAACAGCAGAATGGGCACATAAAAATTTAGGCGGTGTAGTGGGTATCCGTTTGCTGAAAGAATTAAAAGGAGAATCAGTAAATGAAATGGAAAAGGAATTAACCGTAAAAAAGATGATTGCCACTACAAGAATGTTTGGCAGTGCAGTAAATAATATTTTTGATATTAAAGAAGCCGTGGCAACTTACACTTCCCGGGCTGCAGAAAAATTGCGGCGGCAACGGAGTGCTGCCAATATCATCAGCGTGTTTGTAGTGCCTAAAGAACAAAGTCATAATACCTATTTCAGGCATGGGCCCATGATTAGCAGTTATGTTACATTACCTGTGGCAACTTCTGCCACCAATGAATTAATAAAACCTGCGGTAAAGCTGGTAGATAAACTATATGAGCAGGGAAGACTGTATAAAAAAGCCGGCGTAATGCTTAGCGGACTGGTGCCGGACGAAACCATACAGGGAAATTTATTTGTACCCGAAAAACAAAACAGCAAACGGTTGCTGATGGATATGCTGGACAATGTAAACTTTGCCATGAGAGATGATATAGTAAAATTTGCGGCATCTGGTACAACAAGAGACTGGAAAATGAGGATGGAGCTAAGAAGTCCAAGATATACTACAAGATGGGAGGAAATATTTAAGGTTAAATAATTTTGCAGCAGCTCACTTTATTTTATTCAAATTTTTTACTCATTAAATTGTAAATTTATTTTCCATTAAACCATCTAAAATGAGAAGATTAATTTTATTACTGCTGGTTCAAACAATAACGGCCCTTTCATTTGCACAACAAAAAACAATTGCTATCCGCTGTGGCAAATTACTGGACGCAAAAAACAGCAAAGTGTTAAGCAACCAGATTATTGTAGTAACAGGGAATAAAATAATATCAGTAACAGATGCAATATTGTTTAAACAAAAAACAGATTCCGTTATTGACCTAAGCAATTATTATGTACTACCGGGGTTAATTGATTGTCATACCCATGTTTTATTACCGGGAGATATTACAAGCGAAGATTATGATGTGCAGGTATTAAAAGAGTCCATTCCGTACCGGACATTGAGGGCATCAAAAAGCTGTTATCAATCGCTGATGAATGGTTTTACTACTATCAGGGATTTAGGAACAGAGGGTGCTGGCTTTGCAGATGTAGATCTTAAAAAAGCCATCAATAAAGGTGTGATCCCCGGGCCAAGAATGTTTGTATCAACCTTAGCTATCAACACCACCGGCCACTACCCTGTTGCAGAAAAAGATTATGCATGGGAATTAAAAATGCCCAAGGGTTTACAGGAAATTACCGGTGCCGATGAAGGTAGAAAAGCGGTGAGGGAACAAATTGCACATGGCGCCGACTGGATAAAAATTTATGCCGATAGAGGTTATTATAAAACTGCAACAGGCGAATACAAGAGCATTACTAATTTTACCAAAGAAGAAATTGAAGCCATTGCAGATGAAACGATAAAGAGCCGCCGCAAACTGGCTGCACATGCCGTAACACCTGATGGCATTATCTATGCCATCAACGCCGGTGCCAAAACTATTGAACATGGTTTTGGTATGAATGATCAATGTATGCAGCTGATGGTGAAGAAAAATGTTTTCTGGTGTCCTACAATTTATGTAAATGATTTTGTTGCTGAAGGAAGGGCAAAAGCTGGCAGTCCAATGAATAA
>JAYVUE010000125.1:0-2150 GCA_043788195.1 Chitinophagaceae bacterium | reverse complement strand
GTTTTCATTTGTGAAAATAACCACTATGCTATGGGCACTTCAGTTGCCAGAACCAGTAAGGTGCTTGATATTTACAAACTTGCTGATGCATATGAAATGCCTTCAGATACAGTAGATGGAATGATGCCTGAAAAAGTACATGATGCGATGCTTAGGGCTGTGAACAGGGCAAGGGAAAAAGGTGGACCAACTTTACTAGAAATTAAAACTTACAGGTATAAAGGTCACAGTATGAGTGATCCGCAGAAATACAGAACCAAAGAAGAGTTGGAAGAATACAAGGGAAAAGATCCTATAGAACACGTATTAAAAGTGCTTAAAGAGCAATTTAAAGTGACTGATGACCAGATTGATATAATAAATGAAAGAGTTAAAAAAGAAGTTGAAGAAGCAGTGCAGTTTGCAGAAGAGAGCCCATGGCCTGATGACAATGAACTTTTAAAAGATGTTTATGTTCAGCAGGATTATCCATTTATAACAGATTAAAAATAAACAACTGCGGATAACCGCAAATAAATCGACTACAATGGCAGATAAGAAAGCGACAATCGTAACTGACGAGCAGCAGGTAATAGTGCGTGCAAGAGGTTTCTGGGAAAATTACAGCAGGCCTATTATTTATATAGGAAGCGCTGTCATATTAATAGTAGCAGGGTGGTTTGGATATAAATATTTAATCAAAAACCCGAAAGAAAGAAAAGCGAATGTGGCAGTATTTATGGCTGAATCACTTTTTGATAAAATGGCAACTACAAGTTTTAATAAAGATTCAAGTGTAATTATTTTAAATGGAGGAGAGATTGACAACATGAAAGTCACCGGACTTCTTTCAGTTATAAAAAATTACAGCGGTACAATGGCCGGTAACCGTGCCTGTTATATGGCAGGAGCTACTTATCTTAACCTTAAAGAATTTGATAAGGCGGTAAAATACCTGAAAGATTTTGAAAGTAGTGGTGCTTACCAGGTGGAAAGTAAAGCAGATATTCTTTTAGGACATGCATATGCAGAACAGAAAAATACAGATGAAGCCCTTAAATATTATAAGAAAGCTGCAGAGGTAAATGAAAAAGATGATATTATTTCATCTGAAGCACTTTTACTTGCAGCATCTTATGCTGATGCCATTGGAAAAAATGATGAAGCCATTAAACTTTATCAGAAAATGAAAGAAAATTATCCTGCCAATAACCAGGTAAGATCAGGCGAAATTGATAAATACCTTGCCCGACTTAGCATATTAAAATAAGCTAATCATGGCTATAAGTTCAAGTGAACAAAATGACCTTTCAGGCATCTTTATACCAAAAGATGCCTGTATAGTTATTGTACGTACTGAATGGAATAAAGAAATGGTAGATAAACTTCAGCAGGGTGCTGAAGAAATACTGAAACCTCTGAAGGTAAAATGTGTTGTGATAAATGTTCCTGGCGCAGTTGAAATTGGCTTTGCGATTAAAAAATACTGGGACCTATCAAAAAAGAAAAAACCACATGCGTTCATTGCAATGGGATGTGTTCTGAGAGGTGGTACTCCTCATTTTGAATATGTTTGCCATTCCATTTCTTCTTCCGTTACTCAGTTAAATCTTATATTACCTGTTCCTGTTATTTTTGCAGTACTTACAGTAGATAATCAAAATCAGGCCGATGAAAGAACAGGGGGTATGCACGGCAATAAAGGAGCAGAAGCAGCAGTAACTGCATTGAAAATGATATCTTTTTCACATTTATTGAAAAAAGAATTTTAATTATTGTTTCATGAGGATTCAGCTTTTTATTCCCTGCTTTATTGATCAGTTGTATCCTGAAACAGCTTTCAACATGGTTAAAGTTCTTGAAAAAGCAGGTTGTGAAGTTGAATACAACCAGAACCAGACATGCTGCGGTCAGCCTGCCTACAATGCCGGTTTTTTAAACGAAGCCCGCGCTGTAGGGGGTAAGTTTATTAAGGATTTTAATTCTGATGAATATATAGTTTCTCCAAGTGCAAGTTGTACAGGATTTGTTAGAAATTATTATCCAAAACTATTTGATAATGCTGCTTCTCATAACCATGTAAAATCTTACAAAAAGAAGATGTTTGAATTTACAGAGTTCCTTACAATGATTTTAAAACAGGAAAGTTTTGGGGCCAGACTTGAGGGAAA
>JAYVUE010000124.1:0-2993 GCA_043788195.1 Chitinophagaceae bacterium | reverse complement strand
CGGAGCTGCATTGGTGGAAGCAATTGTAAGAGATGAGAAAAAATTGTTTACCTGTTGTGTTGCTTTAGATGGAGAATATGGACAAAAAGATATTTGTATCGGAGTACCGGTAATTATCGGAAAAAATGGCTGGGAAAAAATCCTTGATTTTAAATTGAATGAAACAGAACAAGCTGCCTTTAATAAAAGTGCCGATGCAGTGAGAAGTATGAATGATGTATTGAAAACATTGTAATATTTTTTTATCCCCATAATGTAAGGAGGAATGAAAACAAAAGGCCTTCCGCAATTATCACGGAGGTCTTTTGTTTTTGACAATTTTATGGATAGAGGCAAAACTTATAAATTAACTCACTCCATTTACCACCATTTCTTTATTTATTTTAAGCACTAATCCCTGTAATACCTTTCCCGGGCCCACTTCTGTAAAATTGTTTGCTCCATCAGCAATCATCGCCTGAACACATTGTGTCCATTTAACGGCCTCTGTAAGCTGTTCAATCAGGTTCTTTTTTAATTCAATCGTATCGGTAATAGCTTTTGCGGTTACATTCTGATAAACCGGGCATGAAGGCTGGTAAAAAGTAGTTGCCTCAATTGCAGCTGCCAACTCTTCCCTTGCCGGCAACATCAACGGCGAATGAAATGCCCCCCCAACCGGCAGTACCAGTGCTCTTTTAGCACCCGCTGCCTTCATTCGTTCACAGGCAATTTCAATACCCTTAATAGAGCCGCTGATAACCAATTGACCGGGGCAGTTATAATTTGCCGGCACTACTATTTCGCCGGTTTCTGCTTGTATGGCAGCGCATACTTCTTCTACTTTATCATCCGCCAAAGCCAATACGGCAGCCATAGTTGAAGGGTTTTGTTCACATGCTTTCTGCATGGCATTCGCCCTGATAAACACCAGCTTCAGGGCATCTTCAAAACTCAATACCCGATTAGCCACCAATGCCGAAAACTCGCCCAATGAATGACCCGCCACCATATCCGGCCTTGCATCCTGCATGGTTTTAAATGCAGCCACCGAATGCAGGAACACTGCAGGCTGGGTTACATTGGTTTGTTTTAAATCCTGGTCTGTACCGAAAAACATGATATCGGAGATACGAAAACCTAAAATATCATTTGCCTGCTCCAATAAATTTTTGACAAAAGGATTTGAATCAGACAATTCTTTCGCCATACCACTAAATTGAGAACCTTGCCCTGGAAATATAAATGCATTTGCCATTTTGAACCTTAGTTTTAGCCAAAAATAATTTTAAAATTTGAACTACAAAATTTAATATAGAACGGTCGGTTAAAAACTTATACCGGAATGGTATACTTAACAAAAGGACCTGCTACCAAAAGAAGACCAGGTATTTGAAAATGGATATGTTTATACAAAACCCTCCTCCTAAATAGAAGGTAACATTTACGTTCAAGTAAATCAATTCAATAAGGTAGTTATAAAAGTAAAAATATTCGAAAAAAGGGATCAGTTTTTTGGTTAAGTAATGAATGATTAGTTCCGCCAGACTTTTTGCATACCTGGTAATTAATGCAATTTGGCACTGATTAGTTTCAGGAATTCACTCCTTGTTTCATTCTGTTCAAACTCTCCCCAAAAAGCAGAGGTAGTAGTTACTGAGTTTTGTTTTTGCACCCCCCGCATCATCATACACAAATGGGATGCTTCAATAACCACAGCAACGCCTAATGGATTCAAGGTTTCTTTTATTGAATTTAAAATCTGGTGCGTTAACCGTTCCTGCACCTGTAATCTCCTGCTGTAAACATCCACCACTCTTGCAATCTTGCTTAATCCGGTAATCCAGCCATTTGGAATGTAGGCAACATGCGCTTTCCCGTAAAATGGTAACATATGATGTTCACACATACTATACAACTCAATATCTTTTACAATGATCATTTCACTCACTTCTTCATGAAATTTCGCTGAGTTTAAAATAAAGTTGGCGTCCTGTTGGTATCCCTGAGTTAAAAACTGCATGCCCTTAGCAACCCTTTCAGGGGTTTTTTGAAGCCCTTCCCTTTCAGGATCTTCACCCAATAAACCCAACGCTTCCTTGTAATTTTTTAACAATCCATCTGTTACATCCTGGTCGTATTGCTCAATCTTTTTGTAAGCCATTATGTTTGTTTTTCTATTTTAATTAACAGGGTATTCCACAAAATTCCTTTCTGTTTCATACAGGCGAATTTGTAAATCATAAATTGAATCTATTTTTTCTCTCAAAATATTATATATAACGATTGCAATATTTTCGGCACTGGGATTAAGGTGTTTAAACTCAAGGGTATCCTCATTCAGGTTTTTATGATCAAAACGTTCCAGCACATTTTCCTGAACCAGGTCACTGAGCAATTTCATGTCATATACATAGCCGGTAGCTTCATCCGGAACTCCGGTAACTTTAACTATCAACTCGTAATTATGACCGTGATAATGAGGGTTATTGCACTTCCCAAAAACCCGTATATTGGTAGCTTCATCCCATGCAGGATTATTTAATCGATGTGCAGCATTAAAATGTTCTTTTCGAAATACGGCTACCCTATTATTCATAACTGAATTATATTACATTTTAAAAAGAAAATATTTAAAACAGTAGCATAAACATTTAAAAATGAAAATTGCGGAAAATTGTTCAATAATGTTTTTTGCCGAAGGTTAAAACAGAAGTCTGCTGTTTAAATACTTCAACCCTGGAAATTAATAACGATTAAAGTTACTATTTGTTTATAGTAACATTAGAAATAAAAAAGAAAAGCAAAATTAATTACCGTAGTATTCAACAAAAATGCGGGGGGTCTCATATAATTTAAGGCAATGCAATTGAACGCCTAGTGGTAAATGTGGCACAAGCTGCGACCAAATAGCAATTACCAGGTTTTCAATAGAACATAATTTACCAGCCATAAAGTCAACGTCCATATTCAGGTTTTTATGGTCGAGTTTGTCAATCACCTGTTCTTTTACG
>JAYVUE010000123.1:0-2537 GCA_043788195.1 Chitinophagaceae bacterium | reverse complement strand
CTGGTTGTAATTGGTGATGGGAGAAAATACAAGCAGATTGTAAAAGACTTTATTCAAAAAAACGGGCTCGCTCAAAAAGTAATTTTTCTTTCAGAAGATCCGGTTATAAGTACCTTAACTTCTTACAGATCAGCAAAAGATTTTCCGGCCATTTATCAACAAGCCACCTGCCTAATCTATCCTTCACTATTTGAAGGCTTTGGCATACCGGTGCTTGAAGCGCTTTGCAGCGGTTTGCCTGTTATAACATCCAACTTATCCTGTTTACCCGAAACGGGCGGTGATGCTGCCTTTTATGTAGATCCTTTCAATGCTGAACAGATCGCTGATGTAATGTTACAGATCAGCAAAGGAAGTATTTCGGTAGAAGAAATGAGGAAAAAGGGATGGCTGCATGCAGAAAAATTTTTACCCCAACATTGTGCATCTTCTGTAATGGAAGTATATGCTAAATTACTTACATGAATTTTGAAACAGATATAGAAAGTTGTTTGCACATTCTTCGTAGCGGTGGAATAATCTTATATCCTACCGATACTATCTGGGGTATTGGTTGCGATGCTACGAACGATGCTGCTGTTGAAAAAATTTATTTGTTAAAAAAAAGAAAGGAAGAAAAATCAATGATCGTATTACTGGCCGACGAAAGAGATATCCTTCAATACATTACACAACCCGACCCCAAGGTATCAGATTATATTAAAGGTATTAACAAACCTACCACAGTAATTTATGATGGAGCCATTGGATTTGCGGAAAATCTTATACCCGATGATGGTACGGTTGCTATACGCGTGGTGAAAGAACTTTTTTGTAACCACCTGATAAAAAGATTTCGCAAACCAATTGTTTCTACTTCTGCAAATATTTCTGGTTACCCCTCACCGGCTCTTTTTACAGATATTGATGTAGCAATAAAAAATGGTGTTGATTATATTGTTCAATACCGGCAGGATGATATTACACCTGCTGTTCCATCATCAATAATAAAATGGAAAGCAGACGGAACGCTTCACATCATTCGTTCCTGAAAATAACATTGCCAGAGTTGATAACTCTGGCAATGTTTATTAAACCTGTTTATTTCTTTAAAAACTTTATAAAGTAAAACCAATACCCAACTGTATACTCTGGCCTTTCCATTGTTCTTTATTATCTATATCATTGATATTGCTTAACCCAACCACATAGCGGCCATAGATCAGGAAGTGTTTTATATTTACCTGAACACCTCCTACCATACTAAAATCGGCTGTTTTAAATGCTTGTTTTGTATTTTGACTAAGTGCTCCTTTATTTGTCAAAATTCCAAATTGGGGGCCTAATTGCAGTGTTAATATATTTATTGGTTTATAATTCACTAAGATCGGGAATACGATGTACCTTAATTGAATGTTACCAACTTTATTGAATTGATATATTGAACTGAAAGAGCTTGAAGTATCAACATTTGACTGTGTAAATAAGATCTCGGGTTGAACTGAAAATTTTTTAACCAGTTTAATTGCAACAAATGCACCCCCCTGGTAACCAAATGAAAATTGTTCTTTAAACGATTTCCCACTTAGTTTGTTTATTGATGCGCCGCCTTTAAAACCAATTTTAATCCTTTGAGAAAAAGTAGAAATACTAATAATACAAAGTAGTGAAAGAATTACAAATCTCATCTTCATAAAAATAAATTTAGTTAGTTCTTTTATACCAAGTAATATGCCAAATGCAAAGTAACAGATTAAATATTTGTTAATGGCTACGAAGTATTAAAAATCAAAACCTACAACAAAAGAATATAATGTGGTAAACCTGTTGCTGGTTGTAGAGGGTAAATAATAATCGAGGTAGACCTGTGGTTGGAGATAAAATTTACCAATATAATAAGTAATATCAGCTAAAAATGCAACTGATTGAAGTGTAAATGGTTCTGAAGCACTACCACTACCATACCTGTTTTTAAGCAGGTTTTGTACAACAGCCCTTCGCCTGTTTAAACTGCTGGAATGTGAAATATTCCAGTGTTGCGAACCAGCGTTTAAATATAGTGTAGGCCGTATAGTTATTGCATCTTTTTTAGAGAGTAAATGTTCAAAATCCCATTCATGTGATGCCGATGCCGTTAAAGAAAAAGCGCTGAGTTTAGTTGTTATCGTATCTGTTATATGCACGATCCGTGGTGGTGGTATGGGTGGGTAAAACCAGAAACTTGAATCAAAATGCTCAGTAATTTTGCCAAATGAATATCCAACAGCAAGCCCTGGTTGGATCCATGTTTTTAAATAACTGGCATTTATATAAAAATCGTTTTGAAATGGATTTTCCTGAAAACTGGTATTATCACCGATAATAAAACGAGTATAGGAAACAGATGCATTGATACTTTTATTTTCAAAAGTATAAGAGGGGTTTATAGCGTACTGGTATGCTTTCAGTTTACCCTTATCCGTTGTTAAAAAACAATAAGCAGAAATGGCTAACCCCGTTTTATGATAATACCCCACTGAAGGAGTAAATGACACTTGATTAGTCTCGGATTGATTGGC
>JAYVUE010000122.1:0-3750 GCA_043788195.1 Chitinophagaceae bacterium | reverse complement strand
AAATCCAATATAGAGGTAGTTGCCGAAAAAGTTAAAGATGAAAAGCCGGCTGCTTCATTGATTGATACCAGGATAACCAATGAAGTAAAAGTAATAGAGGTTAAAAGCGATAAAATAAAAGTGGAGCTATATGATGACGGTGAAATTGATAATGACATAGTTTCTCTTTATTTTAATAAGGTTTTATTGTCGGATAAAAAAACATTATCATCAAAAGCTTTTACTTTAAACCTTAATCTTGAAAAGGAAAAAAATAATGAATTAGTTTTGTATGCAGAAAATTTAGGTGAAATTCCACCTAACACGGCTTTGATGGTCATCACAGATGGATTTAATAGATTTGAAGTACGATTAGCTGCTGATCTTAAAAAAAATGCCTCAATAAGGTTTGAATTTAAAAATAATAATTAAATTACCCCTTAGTACTAAAACCGGCATACTTTAGCTTCACTAATGTTTTAAATAGAAATTACAAAAATGAAAATCTCAAACGAAACAAAAGTTGGCACCATTACCGTACTTGCAATTACAATATTGATCCTTGGGTTTAATTTTTTAAAGGGGAATACCTTTTTTTCTAAGAGTCATACCCTATATGCAAAATATAAAAATGTTCAGGGCTTATCTAATTCCAATCCTGTAATGATAAATGGTTTGCAGGTGGGAACAGTTTATAAAATCACTACAGATCAAAATATGAAACAGATACTGGTAAACATGAACATTACCAAAGATGTTAATATACCTACAAATTCAATAGCACTAATAAATTCAACACTTTTAGGTGTAACCAGTATAGAAATAAAACTTGGTGACGCTACGTCCTTTATACCTAAAAATGACACCATCCAAACCGCTGCAAAAGCCGGTATGTTCAGTGAGGTATTGGGAAAAGTAGATCCAGTGCTCTTTGTGGTACATAAAGCGGTAGAGTCCATTGATTCGGTATTAAGAAATATAAATAAGATCCTTGATCCCTCTGCCAGAAACAATATAACCGCTATTCTTGATAATATTAAAACAGTTACTGCCGAACTTGTGATTTCCGGTGCTTCCCTTCAAACATTATTGAATACCCAAACCGGTGCATTGGCAAAGTCTTTAAATAACATCAATTCAATTACAACTAACCTTGCTGCAAGTAATGAAAGGGTAACTGGTATTCTTACTAACCTCGACAAAACGGCTACCAATCTATCCAAACTTGACATTGAGAAAACATTAAACATCCTTAATTCTACTGTCAATGATTTAAAAACAATTATCGGCAAATTCAATACAAGCAGCGGTACCATTGGTTTGCTTTTAAATGATTCTAAACTTTACAATAACCTTACCGCAACTACCAATAAACTCAACTTATTGATAGATGACCTGAAAGCCAACCCAAAACGATATGTTTCATTATCTATCTTTGGCAAAAAGAACAACAGTGCTGGTTTAACAGTTCCTTTACCCGATACGGTTAATGCACCTTACTTTAAGAAGAACTAATTTTACCATTCTGTTATCAAATAAAACACCAATTTGCAAACTGAACTATAAACAGAAAACTTTGCAATTGAAATTTACCAACATTATTCTTTTTTTCTGCATTTCATTTTTTGCCAGTCAGCAGGCTGATGCGCAACAGATAATTGCACCTGCTCCTAACAGTGATTCTATCAGGATCATAAGGATCGTACAGGCAAAAACATTGCGACAAAGAAATATAGATTCTTCAACCCTCATTGAAACACTTGCCGGTAATGCCATCATTAAAGAAGGGCTCACTACTTTCAATTGTGATAGTGCCACTATTAATCGTAAAACTAATATTGTGGAAGCTTTTGGCAACATTCATATTAACGACAATGACAGTATACATACCTATGCTCAATACCTTAAGTATGTTGGTGCTGACAGGATAGCCTACCTCAAAAAGAATGTAAAACTTACAGATAAAAAAGGCACATTACTTACCAATGAACTTGAATATAATTTAAGAACAGGAATTGCCACTTATAAAAACGGAGGTAAAATTTTAAATGGCAATACAGTCTTAACCAGTGAAGAAGGTGTTTATTATGCCGATACAAAGGATGTTTATTTTAAGAAAAATGTTCACCTTACAGATCCAAAATATAATATCACAGCCGACAGTTTGCTTTATAATATTAAAACCAGCATTGCAACTTTTATTGCACCCACTCATATCGTTAGCAAAGACGGTGTTGTAATAGATACAAAGTCGGGGACTTATAATTTAGCAACAGGCGAAGCCATTTTTTATGAACGTTCAGCAATCAGCGACAGCACCCATTTTATGATCGCTGATAAAATTGTAAGGGATGAAAAAACAGGTATTATTCAAATGGAAGGGAATGCCAAATTAGTGGATAGTGTGAACCAGGTTATAGTTCTTGGGTCCCAGATATTTTTGGATACAAAACTTAATTCTTTTTTAGCCACACGTAAACCGTTAATGATCTTATATCGTGATGGCGACAGTACTTATGTAGCCGCCGATACTCTTTTTTCGGGCCTTAGAAAATATGACAGCCTGGAAAGGCGAATGATAACACAAACGGATACACTGAAAAAAACAATGGTCATCAGGTCTGCTTCGGCAGATACTACTATAAGGTATTTCTTGGCATTTTACCATGTAAAGATCTTCAATGATTCATTGCAGGCTGTAAGTGACAGCCTCCACTACTCTACAGCCGATTCTACATTTAAGCTTTTTGGAGAACCCATCGTTTGGAATGGTAAATCACAGGTTACCGGTGATACCATTTATATGTTTACAGAAAAACAAAAACCAAAACGACTTTATGTTTTTTATAATAGTATCATCATCAATAAGGTCAATGATGGAATGTATAACCAGATCGCCGGGAGGACATTAAATGGATATTTTGTAGAAGGATCAATTGAGTATGTAAAAGTAAAAGGTACGCCTGCCGAAAGTATTTTTTATCCGCAGGATGATGACAGCGCCTTTATTGGTATGAATAGCAGCAGCGGCGATGTAATAGAAATACACTTTGTACAAAAAGAATTAAATAAAGTAAAGTTTGTTAATAATGTTGACGGTGTACTGTATCCCCTCAAACAAATTCCGGGCGATAAAAAGCAATTGAAAAGTTTTAAATGGCTGGATAAAAGACGCCCGAAAAGTAAGCTTGAATTATTTGAATAGTAAAATCTAAACAGCAGATTTTATTTCCTATCTTTCGGCATACCAGCTTATTTTTATGCAGTTAATTATTTTATTACTCTTTATTGGTGGGTATATAGCAATTATACTTGAGCATAAAATAAAAATTGAAAAGGCAGCAACAGCCCTGGTAACTGGTACATTATGCTGGGTTGTGTTTATGGTGTCGGGTAATGATATTACATTGGTAAATCACCTGCTGATGGAGCAATTGGGTGAAATTTCAGGCATTTTGTTCTTTTTATTAGGCGCCATGGCGATCGTTGAACTAATTGATGCACATGACGGATTTGATATCATCACACGACTTATAGCTACAAATTCTAAACGAAAATTACTTTGGATCATCTGTTTCATTACTTTTTTTCTTTCTGCTGTACTGGATAACCTTACAACAGCAATTGTAATGGTATCACTGGTGCAAAAACTATTTGATAATAAACAGGATCGTTTATTTTTTTCGGGTATGATCGTTATCGCAGCAAATGCCGGTGGGGCCTGGTCGCCCATTGGAGATGTTACTACTACTATGTTGTGGATAGGTGGAC
>JAYVUE010000121.1:0-3145 GCA_043788195.1 Chitinophagaceae bacterium | reverse complement strand
AATAACTTATTATTATTAAAAAAATTTACTATTAGTATTAAATTCTAAAATTTTATATGTGTTGATACCATCAAGATTATTTAAATCAAGGTTATATCTATTAAAATAGACAATTTGAATATATATTATATAAAAATGCATGTATTTATTAATATAAGTAATAATTTCCACTTATTTATTGTCTTTAAATTTTGTATAATAGTATTTAATCTACAGTAAATCAATATTTTAAACATATATTTACCTTGATAAATGATTTAGATAACATTTATGTAAAATATAATCATCAGATTTTCTATTTTGCCATATTTTTTAGCAAATGTTTTCCTAAGATTAAATTGATTTTTTTGTAGGCGTCATTTCATTTGATATCTTCCATCAATGAAATATTTCTTTCTGTTGATGGCCCTACCCTGCTTAGTGTCATCTTGTCGGGAGCCTAAGGATCTTGAATTCAGGGACTTTAAAAATCTTTCCCTGGAAAACCTCTCCTTCAGCAGCGCCACTTTAAAAATTGATCTCCTCTACTACAACCCGAATAATTTTGGCGTGGAGCTTAATAAGAGTGAACTGGATGTTTTTTTGGACAGCACCTTTCTAGGACATTCACTTCAGGAAATACCCCTTAAAGTTCCCAGGCGCCAGGAATTTACAGTTCCTCTATCGCTGGAGTTAGACATGAAAAACTTATTAAAAAACGGACTTACCAGCCTATTCAATAAGCAGGTATCCATACATGTTTTGGGGAAGGTGAAGATTGGTAAAGCAGGGGTTTTGAAGAATTTCAACGTGGATTTTACTACGTTGCAGACCATTCCTTTCTTTAAATAAAACTTATTAGATGTGCGGATTTCGGGTGTGCGGATATGCTAATTAAAGGCAGTTACATATAGAAACTGAGGCGGTTCATATGCCTAAATAGAAAAGGAAAAAGATCTCCGGGTACCTAGACATCTCTAGTTGAGGTTAATTACCGTTGAAAAACTACATAAACCTCGTTTCAAGCTCTGGTTCATTCAGATCTTGCACAAAACGCTAATTATTGCGATAAATTCAATTTTATAATACCAGGCATTTTTATCCGCACATCCGAAATTCGCACATTTGCACATTTATTCCGGTTTCACCTTTTGAGCCACCTTCTCCACTACCGCCTTTTTACAGCATGCAGGCAGCCTTTTATAAGCTGTTTCTTCCGCTTCAACATCATCTGCATCATAACCAGCATTGGCTATGGATGCTTTAATATTTTCAATATTAGTCCGATCGGTTAACCAGGTTACAGTCACCGTCTTTTTTTTAATATCAACCTTGGAAGAAGTTACCCCCGGCTCACGGAATAACACTTTTTCAAGCCTTTCTTTACATTGATCACATTGAATAGTTGGAGTGGAAATAACTGCTTTATCAGAGCTTTTCTGAGCTTGAGTGGCAAAATTCATGGAAACAATCGCTGCTACTGTAAAAATTATTGATTTCATAATCCAAATTTAAATATAAAGAACTCAGGGATTCCAGCCGGCGGGATCTGAACGCCAATTTAACAATGAATTTAATTGTCCCTCAGACACTATCCCTTTTTCAAGGGCAAGCTTTATGAGAATTTCATAGTTGGTTAAAGCCTGGAACCTGATTTCCGCAGTTTTAAATGCCTCTATTGCTGCTGGAAACCCATAAGTAAATATTGATACAAGGCCGATCACCTCAATACCCGCATTTTTTAAAACAAGGCATATGTCAAGGCTGCTTTTACCTGTTGACACCAGGTCCTCCACAATAACTACCTTTTGGCCAGTGTCCAGTTTTCCCTCCACCTGGTTAGTAAGACCATGATCCTTTGGTTTAGGCCGCACATAGGCAAAAGGAAGTTTTAGCTGGTCTGCCGCCATAGCACCCCAGGCAATTCCGGCTGTAGCAACACCGGCAATAGCATCTGCATCCGGGAAATCAGTGAAAATTATACTGGAAAGTTCACTTTTTACAAAGTCACGTATCACAGGATAGGATAATAGCTTTCTATTATCACAATATACAGGGCTTTTCCAGCCACTTGCCCAGGTAAATGGCTTTTCAATATTCAGCTTAACAGCATCAATCTGTAATAGTTTCTCCGCAACGGCTTTCTGGTCTGCTGACATATAAATTTATCAGAACAAATATAATTGCATAGCCGAAGGGCTAAAGAATTATTTTTACACCCAATCTTACGCATGAAACTGAAGATCTATTTTGGAGAAAAACCCGTTTACCTGTGTGATAAATTTGATGAAGAACTTACAGAGCTCTCTCACCACCCGGATGTTGTGCTCATCGAAGAATTGTCTTCACCAGCCATTAACTCCCTTCTCCATGAAATAAAAAAAGAAGGTTTCCACGCTGCTATCTGCAAACATGAAAATTTAGAAAAACTGAAAAAAGATTTTATTAAACACTTCACTTATATAAAGGCCGCAGGAGGCATTGTACAAAATGAAAAGAAAGAATTACTCTTTATTTATAGGAAAGAAAAATGGGATTTGCCAAAGGGTAAAATGAATGCGAAAGAATCTGCAGAAAAATGCGCTAAAAGAGAAATTAAAGAGGAAACCGGTGTAGATAACCTTGATATTAAAAATAAAGTTGGAGAAACTTATCACTGCTATAATGAGTTTGGTAAAAGTATAATGAAACAAAGTACATGGTTTTACATAACCTGTAATAGCAAACAAACTTTAAAGGCTCAGGCTGAAGAAGATATTACAGAGGTAAAATGGGTTCCTACCAAAGATATCCGGCAACCGCTTCAGAATACCTATGCAACAATAAAAGATATATTGAAAATATTTTTTGATACCCCCTGATCTATTTTTCCAGGATAGCAACAGTTAACCGGCTTATACAAATAAGCCGGTTCGCAATATCCGATATCCTTATATCCCAAACATGACTTTTTCTGCCCAGGTGAACCGGCTTTGCAATAGCATATATAATTCCATCACTTATACTCCTGATATGGTTTGCATTTATTTCCATCCCCACACATTTATATAGCGATGTGTCAATTACAAGGTGTGAACCAACACTCCCAATTGTTTCCGCAAGCGCACAACTTGCACCTCCATGCAGTATTCCATAGGGCTGCCGTACATGATCAGTAACAGGCATG
>JAYVUE010000120.1:0-24682 GCA_043788195.1 Chitinophagaceae bacterium | reverse complement strand
TGGGGCATTTATTCGCCTGCCGAAAATATTATTCCTGCAACCAGCTTAGTTCATGGTGAGTTTAAAAATACGCATTGGTTTGATACATTTGAAATGGATGTAGAATTGCACAGATTGCCACAATATTCTTTTTTAGAACCCCTGTTCTTATTTGATCATAACGATCAACATCCTTGCCAGGTAAATCACGAGTATCGGGTGGGAACAGTACACCTGGGTGAAGAACTGATGCTGCGGGTTTATAACTGGATCAGAAAAAGTGACCATTACCGTGATAAAACTTTATTGATCATTACACATGATGAACATGGCGGTTGTGTTGACCACGTAAAACCTTCAGCAGCCGTCCCTCCTGTACCCGGTATGGTTGGCCAGTTAGATTTTGATTTCAAACGGCTGGGTATAAGGGTACCCATGGTTATGATATCTTCCTATATTCAACCCAATACTATTGTGAATGATACTTTTAGCCATTCTTCATTTATAAAAACAGTTTGTGATAAGTGGGGTTTAGATCCATTAACCAACAGGGATATAAATGCCAAACCATTTTCTTATTCTAATCTCTTTTCTACTCAAAAACGCAATGCTGCATGGCCCGAAATAAATATGGATGCGGACATACTTGCACGAATAAAAATTATGCCAGGTACAGACTTAGAAGATGATCCGCTGAATGGTTTACAAAAAACTATTTTAAACGGGCTGCTATACATTGAGAAAAAAAGAGGCCTGGAAAGTACATCCCGGAATTCAATTAAAACCAATGGAGACATGAGGGTATTGATTGATAAATTAAAATAGAAACAATGACTTATAAAATTTATTTTTTAATGTTGATAAACCCCACAATTTTTTTATGAAAAAATGCGCTGTGTTTTTAACTGCTTTTTTTATTATGGCATTAGCCATTAGCTGTAACAATAATTCCGAAACGGCTGCAGGGCCTCCATACACTGTTCAGGTAGAAGAATTTTTAAATCCTGACTTGCCTGATCTGCATTCGTATACGCATGCCGTTTATGGTGATAAAATTATTATGATCGGTGGCCGAACCAATGGTTTACATGGTCAAGCTTATAGTTTCGTTTTATGGAATTCCAACAAATCAATTTATGTAATTGATACAAAAAGCTGGAGTGATCCAAAAACCTGGGCTGTTCACCAAATGCCTGCCAGTGATTTACATATGCCGGGGCCTGCTATAAATGGTGATCAGTTTATGGCCAATAATGCTGAATTTTTTACCAGGGATACTGTGCTTTATATTATTGGTGGTATGCTTAATTCTAACGTACCAACAAGGCTTATTGATCCCAAACATCCGCAAACCTCAGGTATAGAAATGGTACCAAACAGCAAATCACTCGATGGTAAAATACCTAATAATATGCATACACTTAATTATATGACAGCTATTAATCTGCCCAGCCTGGTTAATACTGTGATGAATAAAGTTGCTATGCCAATGAATTCAATGAGGCAGGTACAAGACTCGCTCTTTCAACTTACAGGTGGAGAAGCAGGTATGATCGGTGATACCATATTCCTTGCATTTGGATGGAATTTTTTTGCAAGTCCCCAACCATTTGGTGACATGTATTCGCACCAGGTAAGAAGATTTACTTTTAAGGATGATGGTAAAAATTTAGCCATTAACAAAATTCCGCTTTGCAGTACATGCGGGGATGGACATAATGGGTATGATACTTTGGGCGAATTCCGCAGGCGTGATGGCAGTATGAGTGTTATGATTGATCCTGCTAACGGCAACCCGGGCCTGTTGTTTTATTCAGGTGTTTTTAAAAATGGCGCAACCAATTTTGATTCTCCCGTTTGGATCAATAAAGATGAAGCCGCAGTACAGGATTTTGTAATGCGCTCAAACGTATACACCTGCCAGGTAGTTCCGGTTTATAGTCAATCAAATAAACAATTTTATGCTACTTTATTGGGCGGAATGAAAAATGCAAATTATACAGGTGATCCATTTTCGGCACCGGTTTTGTTAAATTCTACAAATGCCAAACTCATTCCAATTGACGGTAATAACCCATTTGACCATATCCCTTTTTCCAACCAGTTTAGTACCGTTATGGTAGATGATAAACATGTTTTTTCGCAATATCTTTTGCCTGATACATTTCCCAGAACAAAAACAGCTTTTATACTGCCTGCTTCTGATTCACCAAATTATAAATATCCACGTGATACGCTGAAGGCAGGATCATCTCCTAATAACGGCACTGAATCTGAAATTATCTGGACATTAAATTCAAGCCTGATGCTCCCAAATGGTGTAGTTGATTATGATGCATTTATCAAAGCCAATCCACAAGGAGGTAATATAGGTTATCTGCATGGTGGAATTCTATCAGTTTTAACCAATGTATTTGGCGGCAATGCTCCACATTATTCTGTAGCCAGCAACCGGATCTTTGCTATTAAGATAGTACCATTGGCAAAATAATTTTTTCTATTTTTTAATACCTTAAAATAAAAACCGGATGTTTTAAAGAACATCCGGTTTTATTTTGAATGAGTGACAATCAAAGATTAGTGATTGCCTTAAACTAAACGTATTTTTGCGTTTATGCAATCATTTAATTTACCCGCTGTTTTAGAGAACCTGAAAATTGAAGCACTCAACGAAATGCAACTGGCATCCATTGAAGCCATTAAAAATAATCCCGAAGTAATTTTGTTATCTGCAACAGGTTCAGGCAAAACCCTTGCTTTTTTACTTCCTGTTGTTCAAATGCTGAATCCCCAGGTAAATAATGTACAGGCACTGATCATTGTTCCATCAAGAGAATTGGCCATTCAAATAGATGATGTATTTCGTAAAATGGGTACCGGTTTTAAAGTAACACTTTGTTATGGCGGGCATAAACGCGAAACTGAAGAAAATAATTTAAAACAGGCACCTTCAGTTATTAGTGGCACTGCCGGCCGGTTAGCAGATCATATCCGCCGAAATAATTTTTTGTTGGATCATATCACAACCCTTGTACTGGATGAATTTGATAAATCACTTGAATTAGGATTTAAGGAAGAAATGTCTTTCATTATAGGCTCACTTAAAAACATCAATAAAAAAATTCTTACCTCGGCAACAGAGTCTGTTACTGTTTCAGATTTTGTCGGATTACAATCTCCTGTACGGTTAAATTATTTATCGGGCGCTGCTGATCTTGACCTGGATGTAATGACGGTAATGTCGGATGATAAAGATAAATCCGATACATTATTCAGGTTGATCTGTTACATTGGCAATAAACCCACTATCATATTTTGTAATCACCGCGAATCAGTTGAACGAACAAGCGGGCTATTAAAAGATAAAGGCATTGTTAATGAATTTTATCATGGCGGAATGGAGCAACAGGAACGCGACAGCGCTTTATGCAAGTTTAGGAACGGTACCACTACTATTTTGGTAACTACCGACCTGGCATCACGTGGACTTGATATTCCGGGCATCAGGTATATTGTACACTATCATTTACCCGCAACCGAAGATGTGTTTACGCATCGCAATGGACGCACGGCCCGTATGGATGAAAGAGGAACAGCCATATTGATAATATCTACAGAAGAAAAATTACCAGCTTATATCAATTCCGGTGTAGCATCGGTATCATTACCAACTGCCGCTACCCTTCCGGAAAAACCAAAATGGTCTACCCTATTTATTGCCGCCGGAAAAAAAGATAAAGTGAATAAGATAGATATTGTTGGCTTCTTATCCCAAAAAGGGCAATTGAAAAAAGAAGATATTGGCCTGATAGAAGTGAAAGATTTTTTTTCTTTTGTGGCTGTACGCAAACTTAAAGTGGGTAATGTACTGGAGCTGATAAAAAATGAAAAGATAAAAAATAAAAAGGTAAAGATTGAGATAGCCCGTTAGCAAACTTTGCCAAAGTTTAGAACTTTGGCAAAGTTATCCACCCTAACAAAGGAAAGCCCCTTAGGGGTTTGGGGTTTCGAGAGGATTTTAATCCTCTTTTTTTAACGTGCCAATATCATCAATCAGCCTTTCCATTTCAAGCGGTAATGTACCATTGTAAACACCTCTTATTCTTCTATGTTTATCAACGAGGATAAAATTTTCAGTATGTAAAAATTCATTACCCGTTTGGTAATAACCAATTGTATCCCCGGCATAATATTCTTTTTTTGCAAGCCTGTAAATATCATCCACGTTACCTGTTAATAAATGCCATTTACCACTGATCACCCCTTTGGCTTCGGCATATTTTTTTAATACAGGTACACTGTCCATATGTGGTGTTACCGAATGAGAAAGAAATAAAACATCATCATCATCTTTGAATTTTGTTTGTAGGGTTCCCATATTGGCTGTCATTTTCGGGCAAATACTTCCGCAGCGGGTAAAGATGAAATCAGCTACATAAATTTTCCCTTCAACTGTTTTCTCCGTTACTACCTCACCATTTTGATTGGTAAATGAAAAAGCAGGTATCCGATGAATAGATGAATAAGCTGTATCTGTTTTTTTTATCCACTCCGGAGTAAAATCCGGCGTATTGATAAAGGGCAAAGGCAATTCATCCGGTTTGCTTTTAGTTTTACAACTAAGCAATACCAATAAAAAAACCAACAAACTATTTTTTAATGATCGAATCATAAGGATTTATACATGTTTTAAAACCAAGTAGCCCGTATTTTCTTCCGCTGCGGATCACATAATTGGCCCTAATGGTTCCATTATCCCACCATAGTTTTTCACTCCCCTCTTCCTGCCCGTTTATATAATGGAATTCTTTTCCCAGCAGGCCAGAGGAATACCATTCTTTAAATTCACCACTATATTCACCATCATAAGCGGCAAAATACATTTTTTGTTTCCCATCGGACCACCATGATCGGTGAATGCCTTCTTTTTTTCCATTGATGTAAAACCGTTCTTCTGCCAGTCTTTTATTTGGGTACCATTTTCTTTGCATTCCCTCTTCTACGCCGTTAAAATAAGCTTGTACCAAAGCCGTATCCCCATTTTCGTATAATAAGTACCGGTAGCCTGAAAAAAAATGATCGTCAAAATAAACAGTATCCTGGTGATTATTAAAATGTTTATTTGCCGTACTTAGATAATTTGCCGGAACTGTTTTTGCGATTTTTATTTCCTTCTGAGGTGTTGTAATAACAACTTCCTTTTTAGGATTGCATGATGCAATACTAAAAAGGAAGATGTATAATAATGGCCTGTTTATCATTGATCAATTAAGATATGACCGGTCAGACCGGGTTACTGTGTTACCGTTCCCGCTGTACCCCAAAAACCATTTCCATTTAAATAAGGAGCCGCAGTGGTAAAATGATAATGATAAATACCAGCCGGCCAATCGATCGTTGCATGAGTATGTCCATGATAAACATCAAGACCTGTAGGATCAGTATTATTCTCTTCCTTAGGTCCATACACCGGAAAACCATCTAATAAAAATCCCATTATTGAATATGGAGTTGTTTTAACAGTTGTCAGGTATTTTGGTTCAACATGGTAATGATACATACCCGACATTTGCGGATGCCCCCACCACTGATCGAAGCTGGCAATTTCGCCGGTTAATGGAGAGCCGCCGGCAGCATATTGATTAAACAATGGTACACCATTTAATGCAACGCCCATCACTCCCATTGGTGTAGTTGCATGTGATGCAGCTGCAACAGGGTTAACAGGTATCTTTAAAGTTATATTTTGTGTAGAAATATTATTTGGGTTTTGTGCAAAAGTATAACCGCCAAATGTAGTTCCGCTAAAAGCCTGGTGCAATGGATTTCCTACAGGATAATATGCACTGGTATGATCGGGTAGTGCATTGCATTTTATTGTTACCCATGTACCGTCAAAAGTAATACTTGTAGCTCCATAAATTTTATTGTAAACTGATGGTAATGTAGGGGTGCCTAATATTACATTTAAAACAAGGTTGCAGGATTGACCTCCAAAACTGATAGCAAAAGTTGCCGTACCCACAGCAGATGGAGTGCCCGTAACATTATAAGTAAGATTACCATTACCACTTGCTAATGTACCTGCCTGTAAAGTGGCCGTTAATCCGGTAACACCTGTAGATGAAACAGCCGTTCCGGTAGAATAGGCTACACCGTTACCTCCTGAATAAGGTACCGTAGCAGTTGCAACATATGCCATACCTGAATAAGCTGTTGCAGAAAATGAACCACTTCCACAAGCTAATGCCGTGATTGTTGGAGGAGCAGTAGTTACCGTTAATGCAAGATTACAGGAGCGGCCTGCAAAACTAAGGGCAAATGTTGCAGTACCTGCCGATGTTGGTATTCCGCTGACAGTATAAGATAAATTACCTGCTCCGCTGGATAATGTACCCGCCAGTAAAGTTGCAGTGAGACCGGTAACACCAGTAGAACTTATTGCAGCGCCACTCGCATAGGCAACTCCGTTACCTCCTGTATATGGAACAGAAGCAGTAGCTAAATAGGCAGTATTAACAACAGCAGGTGCCGAAAAAGTTCCGCTTCCGCAAACTAATGTTGCAATTACTGGTGTGGTTGGAATACTGCTGTTAACAACAAGGCCGAGGCTACAGGTTTTCCCTAAAAAACTAATATCAAAATTTGCAGTGCCCGCTGTTGACGGAGTACCTGTAACAGCATATGAAATACTACCGGATCCATTGATCAATGTTCCGGATTGTAAAGTTGCAGTTAAACCTGTTACACCTGTTGATGCAATTGAAGTACCGGCAGAATAAGCAACTCCATTTCCTCCTGAATAAGGTACAGAACCACTTGCGTTATAAGCAGTACCTGCAACTGCTGGAGCTGAAAATGATGTACTTCCACATGCTAATGAAATGATCGATGGAGAAGCCGTTCCTCCACCGCCGGTTGTTGTATCAGATTTAGAACAGGAAAATATTGCTATAAGTAAAGCGAAGCCTGTTAATGATCTAAGATATTTCAAATTCATAGTTGCTGTTTTTTATTTAGACGTTTGTATTAAAAAAATCCTTCGGTTGATATTTTTATTGCTCTGGAGGAGGCGGAAAATCGTCTCCCGTCCTTGGAGGTGGCCTTCTTCCAGGACCTTCTCCTTCCCTTGGTGGAGGCGGCCCTTGCCTGTTATTACGAGGTGTCATTTGGCGTAATACTTCCTTAATTACAGCATCAAATTTTTTCTGTTGTTCAGCATTGCAAATAGCCCTCACCTTTTGAAAATGCCTGAATGTAAGCAACTCCATCTGTTGTTCTGTTTCACTTGCTTTTTTAGCAGCAGCCTGCACAGTATTTTCATCTACATTGGGTTGCTGTAACAGGTCAAAAAACGCATCTTTTACTTTTCGGATACTGTCCCGTAATAATTTTGTTCCAGCCTGATGCTCGTCTCTTAGTTTACTGTAACTCACTTGCTGCAAAGAATCAAGTTTTAATTCGTTGGTAAGAAATTGAAATACTTGTCCGTTCGGAGGCCGCATTCTGTTTTCTTTCTTATCATTAGTTGTATGATTTGTCCATAAAAAAGCCAGCGTTACCATATTTGCAGTTAATAAAAATATAGTTATAATAGTAAGCCAGCGATTATTAGTAGAATTGTTCATGTTATTAATTTTGCTCGTAAGGAGATTCAGTTTGCATATTATAGGCCTCTGCAAATGATTCTATAGTGGCAGGTTTGTTTGTTTTTACAATATCTTTTTGCACCGGTTTTTTATCCAACCTGGTAAGTGAAATTATATTGATGATAAGCACTACCAAAAGTAAGGTGGTAATAAATGCAGGGCGTAGCAGAAAAAATGGCTTTCTTTTTATTTCTATTTCATTTTGCATCCTACCTGCCAGCCTGGTATAGAAGAAATCCGGGACCTCCGCTTTTTGCAAACCATCCAGGCTATTTAAGATCTTTTCTGCCCGGTTTAAATGATTATTTTTCATTATAATAAATTACCTGTTAATAATTAGATGTCGTTTTATGAAAAACCCTTCGCTAAGGGGGAAGATTATTTAGTTTTTTTCGCAGGTTTTGTTTTGCTCTTTGTAATAGTGAGTCCACAGCCGACTCGGTTGTATTAAGGATGTCGGCAATTTCGCAGTAGCTGAGTTCCTCTACTTTATTGAGTAAGAAGGCGGTCCGCTGATTTTCGGGCAAACTGTTCACCAGTTTAAATAATATAGCAGCGTCTTCTTTTCTTTCCTGTTGAACACCCGGGTGGTTAAAATTACTGCTATCATAAACCGGCTTATTGTCATCTCCAAATAAATTATATACAAATCCAAATCGTTTCTTTCTTTTTTTGCTACGCAGGTAATCCAGTGATTTGGTAGTGGTAATGCGGTAGATCCATGTAGATAACAGGGATTCTTCTTTAAACTGATCAATGGAACGATAAACCTGGATAAACACTTCCTGGGCAATGTCTTCAGCATCTGCTTCATGTTGCAATAAACCAAGGGCAGTATTAAATACTTTATTTTGAAACTGGTTGACCAATTCCTTAAATGCAGCTTCTTCCCTGTTACAAAGGGCAATGATCAGTTCCTTTTCTGTCAAAACTGTTATTGGTTTATGATTATACGTTACAACTTACACGATCTGTCTTTGTAAATAATTTATTTCCGAAAACCATTTATGAATTCAGAGATACTGGAATTAAATATTTCAGCAGCACCAAATAAAAATGAATGTTGAATGGGAATAGCATAGATAGGGAAATCTTTTAGTTCTTGTTCAAATTTCTGTAACCGGACAGCATCTTTTTCTGTTGTCACAATAATTTTCCGGTCAGATCTTATTTTGCCAAAATGTTTTTTTATCTCTTCAAGGTCATCGCTGTTAAAAATATGATGATCAGGATAACTTAGCATATCATAAGTATGAACATGTTGATAAATGTATTCTTTCAATTGCCCGGGATTGGCAATACCACATAAAAGAAGTGTGTCCATATTTTCGCTGATACTGACCTCTTGTTCAGAATAAAGATGATATGGTGTACCATAAGTCAGCGTTGTAAAATATAAACTTTGATGCCTTGCCGGATTGATCTCAGCAATAAGTGATTGCCTTTCAGTTTCAGAAAGATCAGGCTTACATTTGGTAACAATAATTATATCAGCCCTTTTGTTGCTTAGCCTGATATCTCGCAGATCGCCAGCAGGCAACATAAGATCCCGGGTATACAAATTATTATACTCGGTCAATAATATGTTTAGTCCTGCTCTTACCGAACGGTGCTGAAAAGCATCATCCAGGATAATGACTTCTGTTTCGGGGTGCCAGTGAAGTAGCTGAGGTATAGCCACCAATCTTTCTTCACCAACTGCAACTGTAATTTCCGGAAATTTTAAATGAAACTGCATAGGCTCATCTCCTATCTCAAGTGCTGTTGTTTTTTCATTGGCAATTGCAAAGCCTTTGGTCTTTCTTTTATAACCACGGCTAAGCGTTGCTGTTTTAAAATCATTCTTTAAAAGCCTTACCAGGTATTCTACCATTGGTGTTTTGCCGGTGCCGCCTGTAGCTAAGTTGCCTACACAAATGACAGGGAAATTAAATGCAGCGGATTTAAAAATATTTTTATCATACAACCAGTTTCGCAGCCACACGATGCCGCCATAAACCAGTGAAACAGGAAATAGTAAATATCTGAAACTACGCAACATTTTTAAAGTTAATGGTTCATGGTTAATGGTTCATGGTTAGTGAGAGATGTTTAAAATCCTAGTGTGTACCTTATAATCCATGAACTATTAACTATTAATAAAGATAGAAAAGATTGTGGTGCCGTAATTACGTTCTGTTTTATAATGTGCAAATTTTTTGTAATTGTTTCTTGGCGTATGTTCCAATACAAACCATCCGGTGGGTTGTAATAATTTTTTTTCAAATAGTTTCACAGGTAATTCATCAATAGTAGTTAAAGCATATGGCGGACCGGCAAAAATGAAATCATATTTTTCAAAACTTGTTTCTATAAATCTGAAAACATCTGACTTCACCACCTTAAAATTTTCAAATGCCAGTTCAGCTGATGTATTTTTAATGAAGTTGTACATTAGGTCATCTTTTTCCACAATGGTTATATCTGTTGATCCCCTGCTGGCCAATTCATAGCTTATACAGCCGGTACCTCCAAAAAGATCCAGTGCTTTTAATCCTTCAATGTCCAGGTTATTTTGAAGAATATTGAATAAACCTTCTTTTGCAATATCTGTAGTAGGCCTTGTAAAAGGCATTTTAGCAGGCGGGTTTATTCTTCGTCCACCGTGTATACCCGAAATTATACGCATATGGCTAGTGCAAATAAATAGCTGAAATAATGTGCAGGATAGCTTTTTATGGCTTCCGTATAAGATGCATTTTCAGGTAAATTAAACAATTCAATATGCAAAAAATATTTATATAACGTTGTATACAAATTTGATGCTGTATCGATCATTCCACTCAGGTGCAATATGGTATCAGCAATGTTGGAATCAAAATTTTCGCAAACATTCAGCAAATGATAGGCAGCATCATCAGCATTTTGATATGTATAATGTTGTATCACCTGTAAATTTCCTTCTTTGCTTAATAATAAGGTGAAGTTATTACTGTAAAATATTACAAATAACCTGTTACCCGATTTATTTACCAGTTCGGGCAGTAGTGAGTATTGATGCGTTTGATTAACATATTGAAGGGCTTGTGGTAAAACAGCAATAACGGTTGAAGGAATTCGGTATACATTATGAATATTATTCCTGAACAAAAAATCAGTTTTATTAACTCCACTATTGGCGTCTCCATAAATGAGGTTAAGCAATGATTCGTTGCTATCTGTGTTAAGTAATTCATGCGGTACTAAAATACTCTCCGGAAATGTCCATGTGATATTTATTTTTTTAAAGGGCTGGTTAACGAATTTTTCCTGATCAAATATTTGTTTTAATTGCTCCGTAATTGATGAGGCACTTATCCCCTGGGGAAAAGAATAGATAACAACTGCTGAAAAGCAATTATCAGCAGTTAAAATAACAAATGAAACACCGGTGGGGCCTGCTTCTATAAATAGTTGAGCTTCGGTAGTTTCAATGTCGGGTTGTTGTATATTAAAAGATGGATTCACATTTACAGTTTGGGTTGGCAAAATAAGATATTTTTGCTGATTGTATGGAAAGTGAAGCTGTAACCAAAGATTTAAAAGTTAAGGTAAACAATAAACAAATATTGTCTATTGCTTTGCCTATTACCCTGGCCATCCTTATTCCCCAGATCAATATGTTAACCAACAGCATATTCCTGGGCAATCTTAGCACAGCAGCATTAGGTAATGCAGGTATTACAGGTGTCTTTTACCTGATCTTTGCTGTGGCGGGTCATGGGCTTAACAATGCACTACAATCTATTTTTTCGAGGTATGCAGGCAGTGATAACAGTGCTGCTTTTAAGATCATTCTTTCACAGGGAATCAGAATTTCTTTGCAGTTTGCAATGGCCGGTATTTTAATTACCTGGTTCATTGCGCCCTATATTTTACGGCAGGTTGCGGATCCAACATCATTGCCCGCAGAAATTGGTTTTTTAAAGATCAGGATCTGGGGGCTTCCTTTTTTGTTTTTATTTCAAATGGGCAATGCCTTTTTGGTCTCTTCATTAAACAGTCGTTATTTAATGATTGGTTTTATTTGTGAAGCAGGTTTAAATATCTTACTCGACTTCTTACTCATCAAAGGCCGTTATGGATTTCCGGCACTGGGATTTAATGGTGCAGCAGTAGCTTCTGTAATTTCAGAAATTGTGGGCATGATCGTAGTGTTGATCGTTTTATACGGAACCGGATTAAAAAAACAATATGGTTTACTAAAAAGCTATACTTACCATAAACTCATCACCAGGGAAATTTTAACCATATCAGCTCCATTGATGTTACAGTATGTGATCAGTGTTACCACATGGCTGATATTTTTTATTTTGATAGAAGGATTACATGATGAAACAGCCAAAGCCATCAGTAACACAATGCGAAATGTATTTGGTTTAGTGGGTGTTTTTGTGTGGGCTTTTGCCAGTACCGGTAATGTGATGGTGAGTAATTTAATGGGTCAGCAACGGGAAGACAAAGTATTGGAAGCTATTAATAAAGTGATGATCTTAAGTATAAGTTTTTGTGCATTAATGTGTGGGTTGGTAAATTTATTTCCGGAAATATTTTTTGGATTATTTGGCCAGGATGCAGCATTTGTAAAGCAAGGAATACATGTATTACGAGTGGTAAGTATTGGCCTGATGTTTATGAGTATTGCCAATATCTGGTTGAATGGGGTAACGGGTACAGCCAAAACAAAAGTAAATTTATTGATTGAAATAATAGCTATTACTGTTTATCTTATTTATACCTGGTACTTTATAAAAGTAAATTATATTTCATTGGCAATGGCCTGGAGTAATGAATTGGTATATTGGTTTACTATTTTCCTCATTTCTTATCTGTATTTGAAAAGCGGGAAGTGGAAAACGAAAGCAAGCCATTAGTTTTCTTTAATTTGCCATTTCTCATTTTCTTTTTATCTTTCAAATATGAATGAACTGATACCTGACATTGCTGAAGCTACTCCCGAACCTGAATTACAAAAGAAACCCATGCTGGGCGCACTCGCAAGATCTATTTTTGTTGATAGTATTTTAGAGTTTTTCAGGGGCATTGCAAATTATTTTGCCTTACATGCACGATTACTTTTTGAATCATTTCAATTTGTATGGGTTCCATTTTATCATGGTACCAAAGAGGAAGCTGACAGGCTGATGAATCGCAGTCAGGCTGTTTTTGGTTTTTTGCTTACTGTGCTGGGTGCTCTTATTTTTTTGGTAAAGATCAATGCAATTGAAGAACCTGATGCAAATCTTTCAAATCTTTATGGCAATGAACAAACGGGCATTCTTATAAATATTACATTCTTTATTATACTTGCAATCAGCTATTTTTTGCTTCAGGCATTAATGGTATTGCTGGGGCGTTTTTACCGGTTAATTACACGTCCTACACCTAATATGGCATCCAATGACATGCTTTATATTCATATGGGTAACCAGGTATTTATCCTGGGGGCATTAGGCGGGCTTATTATGCGGATGATCCACAATAACGATACCATTGATACTGATTCTAATTCGGGTTATTATATTTTGATCGCTTTTGTAGTTTTTGCCATACTGTACATTATTATTTTTACTCGTTTATTCTGGCGCCAAAAAAACATATCCCTGGGTATAAAGATCATCTATACAGTAGTTGTTGCAATTGTGCACGGCCTTATGGCTTCATTTATTGCATCCATGCTGATCTTCTTTTATGTTGGAATATAGATAATTAAAGCGTTCACAACTTTCGTGAAGCTGTAAACGCTTTAAATTTATCACAGTTTGTTGGTGTGGACAAAATCAATGGCAAAACACTACCCACTTTCCACAATATCATCAGCTTTTATGGGCATTCCACAAATGAAAAAACTTATAATTGAAACTAAGTGTTATCAATAAATGCCCATCGGGTGTTGTTAGCGTTTTTCTTTCAATAATAACTTTCCCTTTGTCGGTACTTGTTTCAATATCTTTTCCAAAATGAAGCATGTACTGAGCAGATAATGAACAATCAAACCTTGGATTTATGTTTAGGTGAGTACCCAATCCTGCCTGTGTTGCCATACTCCAGCGGTCGGCACTATTGGATTTATTTCCCTGCTGTTTTACAATGCTGTAATCGAAACAATGACCCGCTAAAATATAGGGCTGTAAAAATCTGTCGGTTCCATCATCCTTAAAAGGGTAATACATAACAGACCAGCCAAAATGATAATCATTACGGTAAGTAAGAGAACCATTTTTTGAAGTGATGTAATCAACAAACCATTCTGTACCGATGTGATCGGTTAATTGAATCCTGGACTGGCCGCCGATTCCCATGCCAATACCTTTGTCATCATTAAACATACTTACCGTATTCCTTGTACCTAAACTGTACATTCCGGAAGACTGATAAGTTTTTGAATGATCTTTTTGGGCAAATGAAGTCGTTGCCTGCAGCAATACTGCCGCCAGTAATAATTTGTTTTTCACTGTAAAGTTGTTTAGTGGTTTAAAAAAAATTACGGGGCTATACTTCAATTGTGAAACGGGTGTCTCAGGATTTTATTTGATACAAAAAGTTAAAGGTTTCAGAAAAGCGGCTATTAGCCTTTAGCAACAGCATTAAATACGAACTGTATTTGCTAAAGGCTAACAGCTAAAAGCATTTGCTTAATGTTCATTGATGTAACATGTGGCCGTAAAATTAATTCGCCTTCCACACATTATTTGTAAAATCCATATCGGGAAATATCTTGCCAGGATCTATTTCTACTTTTTTTAATTCATCGGTAGTAGGCAATTTAACTTTCCAGGTAGCTGTATTATTCCAAACTTCAACAGGCAATTTTATTTTTCCGGTTTTACCACTTATTGTTTCATACGAAATAAGCACGGGCATAGCCATCTGTTCTAAATTAGCAATTGTTACTACTGCACCGTTTGCCGCGTTATCTTTTTCATATTTCACTGAAATGATGGATTGGTCTAGTTTATAGTTTTCTAAAAACCAACTTTTCCAAAACCAGCCAAGGTCTTCTCCTGCTGCATTTTCCATCGACCTGAAAAAATCCCAGGGAGTTGGATGTTTAAATGCCCAACGGTTAATGTATGTTCTGAAAGCATAATCAAAACGATCCGGGCCCAAAACAACATTACGTAATAATTCCAGTGCATAAGCCGGTTTAAAATATAAAGCCGTACCAATATTCTCTTCTTTTATTGCATCAGGTGTATTCATTATGGCTTCTGAATTTTCTCCAAACATATAAGGCCCCATTAATGCCATACTGGTTTGTATTTTTTTATATTCTCCCTTATTAAAATCATCATCTGCCAGTGAGTTTATAAAAGTATTGAACCCTTCATCCATCCATCCGTATTTACGTTCATTACTTCCAACGATCATCGGAAACCAGGTATGGCCAAATTCATGATCTGTTACCTCAAACAACCTGTCTTTTTCTGCTTTCCATGCGCAAAAAACAATACCAGGATATTCCATACCTCCAACATTACTGGCCACATTTGTTGCTACCGGGTACGGAAATACGAACCAACGTTTGCTGTAATTTTCAATACTCCCTTTGGTATATTCTGTTGCCCTGCCCCACCCCTTATGTCCGCTGCTTTCAATTGGATAAACACTCATGGCTAGTGCAGTTTTTCCACCGGGTAAATTAATTCTGGCGGCATCCCAGATGAAGCTTTTACTGGAAGCCCATGAAACATCCCTTGCATTGGTAATTTTATAATGCCAGGTCAGTGTATTTCCTTTTGGCCTGCTTAAAGGATCATTGATCTCTTCTTCAGATCTGATCATTACAGTTTCATCGCTCTTGCGTGCATTTGCCAAACGCTCAATTTGCTTTGTAGTTAAAACCTCAGATTCATTTTGCAACTCGCCGCTGCAAACAACTATATGACTGGCGGGTGCTGTTATACTGACATCAAAATCGCCATACTCCAGGTAAAATTCACTGGGGCCAAGGTATGGTAAAGTATTCCAGCCCTGCACATCATCGTATACACACATACGTGGGTACCATTGTGCAACAGTAAAAATATTTCCATTTTTTGTTTTCAAAATTCCACATCGATCGGCCCCATATTCAGGCAAAGTAAATTTGTAATCAATTTTAATTTTTATAATATCGCCTCCCGGATTCAATGCTTTTGGCAACCGTACCTGCATTCTTGTATCAGCAATAATATAATCAGCATTACTGTTATCATTCAATAATTTAACATTGCTGATAAAGTACCCGCCGTTGAAATTGCTTTTTGAATCTCCATAACGGCTTCGGCTGCCCACCGGCATCCTGGCTTGCCCGGTACTCTCTTTATTAAAAAGGTTTTGGTCTAACTGCAACCATAAAAAAAGCAATGTATGTGGACTGTTATTTTTATACGTGATGATAACACTACCGTTGATTTCACTGGTATTATCATTTAAGGAGGCTGTTATCTGGTAATCTGCTTTATTTTGCCAGTAGGCAGTATTGGGTTCGCCGCTAGCCGCCCTGGTGATCGTAGTTCCGGAAGGGTAAAATACAGGTGAAAATAATGCATGAGGATTGTATTTTGAATTGACATTGCTTTCCTCGTTTTGCGCTATTGCTAAAAAACTACAGGGTAGTACAAAATACAAGCAACAAATTTGTTTAAACATATCTTGATTATTTTTTATTATCGAAGATACCTAAACTGTTACAAACTAATTAGCCAATTTTTTTGAAGTAAATTATTGAATAAATTTTAAAAAGGCCCTACCCTTTTCTTTAATTTCGGGATCGTCTTCTGTTATATTGGGCATAGCAAACATTGTATTCATACAGGCTATGGCTTTTTCTTTTTCGTCATTCTCAAAATAAGCCCTGGACATTTCAAAAATATTCAAAATAAAACCAGGGGCCAGTTGCCTTGATTTCTCAAATGCCAGGATAGATTCTTTAAGTGATGCCTGGGGCATGCCTCCATAAAAAATATCAACCACCGCTTTTTCTAAAGGCCCCAGGTTATTGATCTCGTAATGCCATCTTCCGAGGATATGCCATGCTTTGAAATTTTTAGGATCATTCTTTAATGCCAGATCAATATATTTTTTTATGTCTTTGGCATTGTTGATCTTCTCTTTGCCGGACTTAGCCATTGAACTTCTTCCTAAAGACATCGCCATAACACAATTTGCTTCTGAATTATTAGGATCAATTTTCAGTGCAATTGCAGCGTAGGTTTTAGCAGCAGTATAATAATCCTCGCGGAGTTTTTTATCCAATTGCCGTTTACCGATCCTGCTACATAATTCACTACATTTATTAAGCGCATAAATATTCAATGATTGAATATTTAAAACTGCTTTGAATTTTGCAAAAGCTGCCTTTTCATCAGGTACCGCTTCTAATCGGTCTGCTTCTTTAATAATTGTAGCAACATCCTGAGCAGCAATAAATAAGAAGGAAAAAAAAGCAACAATTGTTGTACACAACATTTTCATACTAATATTCTTTTTTATAACTAATTCCAACAGAACCTTCAATTGAAACAATCGGTGGATATTTTTTTTTGATTGAAATATTGACAGTCCGTACAAGAGGAAAGCTTTTTTGAATTTCGTGAGTCATTTCCTGTGTCACTATTTCTAAAAGATCTGTAGGAATAGCCATTCTTTTTTTTATTATTTCATAAACTATTGCATAATCAACTGTCTGATCCAGCCGGGTTATGGTATCCAAAGCATCAAATGAAACATCGGCATTAACTTCATATTTATTTCCCAATATTTTTTCTTCCTCATGTAATCCATGAAAGGCAAAAAAAATCAGGTCGTGTAAATGAATTGTGATCATTAATTGATAATTAAAAATTAGTAATTAATAATTTTTATAGACAATCTCTTCGGTAAATATATACCTATACAAATCGAAAGAATTACCATTTATTATTTTTTAATTATTAATTGATCAGTGTAGCCCTTTCTCTCCTAAGTAACGTTCTGCATCCAATGCAGCCATACAGCCTGTACCGGCAGCAGTAACTGCCTGCCTGTAAATTTTATCCTGCACATCTCCTGAAGCAAAAACACCCTCAACGTTAGTTTTAGAAGTGCCTGGCACAGTTTTTAAATACCCTGCCTCATCCATATCCAGCCAACCTTTAAAAATTCCACTGTTTGGCTGGTGGCCAATTGCAACAAAAAAAGCACTTACGGGTACTTCCTGCGTTTCACCTGTTTGATTATTTTTGATACGAACTGCTATTACTTTTTTATCTCCGATTACTTCATCTGTTTCACTGTGCCAGTACATTTTAATATTGCTGGTTTTTAGTACCCTTTCCTGCATTATTTTGCTGGCACGCATCTCTCCTTTACGAACGATCATGTGTACCTGCGAACATATTTTAGAAAGATACAAAGCTTCTTCAGCAGCAGTATCTCCTGCACCAACAATGGCTACCTCTTTGCCTTTAAAGAAAAATCCATCGCAAACTGCACAGGCACTTACCCCATACCCGTTCAGCCTTTGTTCACTTTCCATTCCTAACCATTTTGCACTGGCACCGGTTGAAATAATAACTGTATCAGCTGCGATCCATTTTTCTTCGTCAATCTCAACTTTTAATGGTCTGGCCGAAAAATCAACTTTAGTTGCCAAACCGTAACGGATATCTGCTCCCATCCGCCGGGCCTGGTTTTCAAAATGTATCATCATATCAGGCCCCTGGATACCATCGGGATAACCCGGATAATTTTCAACTTCAGTTGTTATGGTCAACTGACCACCCGGTTGGATACCCTGATACAATACGGGATTCAATCCAGCCCGTGAAGCATAAATGGCGGCTGTATATCCTGCAGGTCCTGAACCTATGATCAGGCAATGTACTTTTTCTATATCCATAAATTCATTTTGGGTATGCATCACGAAATTAACGTAATATTTTGTGCAAATAATGCCGGTTAGAAATTGGGTAGTTTAGGATGTTGATAAATTCAAAAAGAGGTGAAGGATAATTGAAAATACGAATCGCAGATTTTAAATGATGATGCGGATTTCACAGATTCAGTTCTTCGAACGGGAAAGGCCAAAAAGGGCTAATGATAGCTTTAGGTTTCAAATCTGCGTTTAATCTTTTCTTTACTTTATGATCTTTATGGGAAATAACTTATTTAGCAATTATGGTTCCAAACCATGAAGCATATCCGCAAAATGCACCCAATGCACCATTACTAATATTACCAACTACTTTTCCGGGCTGGCTAAACGGATTGCCAATACTTTGTTGCGCAAATTCCCACGTATTCCAAAATGTATAAGTGGCTTTATCAATATTGCTCAACTTAAAAATTATAGTATCTCCTTTTTTGAAAAAATTTTCTTCCGGCGAAACAGGATTATTCCTGTCTATCCCGGGGTCGGCTTGTCCTGAATAGGTGGTTCCGTCCACAAATTGATCGTTAAATACAGAATTACGCCCTGGCAAAAATGGCTGGTTGTTTATTTTTGTAAAATACCGAACATAGTCGCCCAGACCCGGTGGATCAGTGACCCTGGCGAACAATACTCTTTTTAATGTATCAGGATTTTGTGGTGCTACTTTAACCCAAAGAGAATCGGGGAATTTATTAAGCGCAGGAATCTTAGTTTTTGCTGTGTACTCTTTTCCTTCTGCTTTTATGATCATTGAATATTGTTTATTGAACTCTCCAACAAATGCTGTTGACAGGTTGGCGGAATCAATTCCATAGTAATAACCTATATACCCTCCACCTATCTGTACTGCATACTCTTTTAACCGGTGATTAAGTGTTCCGTTAAAAACAGTTACAACAGCACTATGAACAAAAGAGGCGGCCAATATCTGGGGGCTAATTTTACCAAAGTAATCCAGGGATTTCGTTAATACAACATAAGGAGGTTGCCCATTCTCTATCTGGGCATCTACAACCAGTACATCTTCCGCATTTTTTAAATTAAAATTTATATTTTTTTCGCAGGCTAATAATGAAAACGCAAAGCAGGTGAATAAGAGTATTTTTTTCATACATAGCGAAATTAAAGAATGAAATGCTGATTTTAATAAATATCCTGTTAATAGTATTGAAACAAAAAATTTCTAATCGTTTGTTCAAATCAAAATTATCAGAAATTTAAGCACCTAACCGGAAATCCGGCCCGGATATTTGCTTTTTAATCTTTTCAAATTTTGCAACATGAATTAAAGATAAAGTTGGTACAATCTCCTTTATGCCCCATTAAAAAAAATCCTCACTCCATAATGGGTAAGGATTGTTTAATAATCTATCAAAATATCTTAACCCAAATAGGCTTTTAATGCGCCACTATAGCGGGCTTTTTGTAAACGTTTAATAGCTCTTTCTTTGATCTGGCGGATACGCTCTTTAGTTAAATCATATTTTTGCCCGATCTGTTCAATAGTAACACCGTTTTCTCCATCTAATCCAAAGTAGGCATTTACGATCTCTGCTTCCCGTGGGCTCAATGATTTCAATACTCTGCGTATTTCATTTTTCAATGAATCATGCATAACATCTTCATCAGTTTCATCAGCGCCTTTCAGCAGATCACCCATGGCAACATCTTCAGCTTCATGCACAGGTGCATCCAGGGAAGTGTGACGGGTATTACTTTGAAATATATTATTTATCTCGGTTTCACTCATCTCCAATAATTCTGCTAACTCTTCAGTAGATGGCTCACGCTCATGCTCCTGTTCAAAAGCCATATAGGCTTTATTTGCTTTGTTGTATGTGCCAATTTTGTTTTGAGGCAAACGAACCAGTCTTCCTTGTTCAGCCAATGCCTGTAATATTGACTGGCGGATCCACCATACAGCATAAGAAATAAATTTGAAGCCTTTGGTTTCGTCAAAACGTTGTGCTGCTTTAATTAAGCCCAGGTTTCCCTCATTAATCAGGTCACTTAACGAAAGCCCCTGGTGCTGGTACTGTTTAGCTACTGATACTACAAAACGAAGGTTGGCCTGAACTAATTTGTCCAAAGCCCGTTGGTCACCCATTTTGATCTTCTGCGCCAAAATAGTTTCCTCTTCAGGTGTGATCATAGATATCTTAGAAATTTCCTGCAGATATTTCTCAACTGCTTGAGAATCACGGTTGGTAATCTGTGTTGCGATCTTAAGTTGCCTCATTTGCTTGAATTAAATTCAGAATATTAACACTAATAAGACTCATTTTGTTATGGAAATGTTGCAAACAATTGGTTAATGCATAAAATCCTAAAAAAATCAGTGTGCAAAGGTAAGTCAGAATAGCCGCATTTCATAATGAATTGGCTTAAAACGGGTCAAAAAGTGGATAAATAGAGCTTTTGTGGATATAAACGGAAATATTCAGTGTTTAAGCAAGAACAATATCGTTTAAACAATGCAGAAAAAAACATAAGTATTATATAAAATAACATGCTTACAAGATGTAGTAGAATAAAAAGTGAACAATAAAGACATATTGATAATGTTAAAAAACTATCGATTCCTTAATCAAATTATGAAAAATCTTCAGTTTATGTATCTATATTAGCTATAAGCGATTTATTAGCGAAATTTAAAAACCCTCATAATATTCTAAATTATGAAAACCATCTTCCTTTTAATGATAACATTGTTAGTTATTTCAACTGTTAAAAGTCAGTCGCCGATTGTAAAATTATATGCATTTAGCAGAATAACAAGTTCTGGTATTCCTGATTTTAATACTGGCAATAAAACTACTGACCCCGATTTTTTACAAATTCATTATTTTATTTATGCAGAAATAAAAAAAGGATCTAAAATATTAATGGATAAGGCTTTTATTGATGGTAAATACTATAATGTTACCATTAAAAAAATAAAAACACCGGTTATTAAAGACCGCTCTGAAGGTGTTATAAACTCTAATAAGAAATATATACTTGTAAAAAAAAGTAATAATGATGTTTATGAAATAAAAAGAGATGATCAGATCTATGACATTTCAATATTAGCTGAAGCACAAAAAATGCATAAGGAAAATTCACTAATGCTGATCATAAAATATAAAACGGCAATACTTTACCCGGTATTGAAAACTATTATTGTATTACAACCTGTTCCGGGAATGTAATTAGTGGCTGAAATAAAAAACCGCCGGTTAAAAAATTGACCGGCGGTTTTTTATTATTCAAAGCTTATTTTATAGAAGCTACCAGATTTTTAAAAGTCTCTGGTTCATTCATGGCCAGGTCTGCCAGTACTTTACGGTTAAGGTCGATATTTTTGGCTGCTAATTTATGAATGAATTCGCTGTAGTTCATCCCTTCTGCCCTTACAGCGGCATTGATACGTGCTATCCACAACGTACGGTATTCACGCTTTTTTAATTTACGGCCAACATAGCTGTATGTTAACCCTTTTTCCATTACGTTTTTAGCAACGGTATATACATTTTTACGCTTGCCATAATATCCTTTGGCAGCTTTTAATATTCTTTTGCGGCGAGCCCTGCTGGCTACTGCATTTACTGAACGTGGCATATCTTAATTAGTTTGAAGTTGAAAGTTGAAAGTTGAAAGTCGGAAATACCCGGCTATTTGAGTCCTAATAAACGTTTTACAAAATGCATATTAGCATCACTTACAATACCGTCTTTACGCATATTGCGTTTACGTTTGGTACTCTTTTTTGTTAAGATGTGACGTTTAAAAGCTTTTTGGAAAGTGATCTTACCGGAACCGGTAACTTTAAAGCGCTTTTTGGCGCTGCTGTTGGTTTTAACCTTTGGCATTACATAACTGTTTTAAGTTACTCCCTGCTGGCGTCCCGATAACTATCAGGAACTTGTTGAGCCGTGTGGGAAATGTCTAAAAAGAAATTGTTCTTTTCGGGCGGCAAAGGTAAGGGATTACAGGGAATATTATAGATTTTATAGCCGCTATTTTTAATAAGGAGTATTAAAATCAGGTAAAATCGCAGGTTAACGGGATTATATGATTATGCAGATCCCATCTGTGTAATCATACTAATCATTCAAAATCAGCGATTAAATGCAGGTTGTAGGTAACCCTATTGGGGCACTTTCTGCTTATTCAAAATCATAGGACAAAACCGCCGACACACAATTACAGCACATTTGCAGGCGCACTAACCCCGACACAAAGCCAACCAGCAAAAGAGCTGTAATTCCGCCAACGCTTCAACCCAGCATTTGGATATTCATCATCTTCAAACCAAAACTCAACCACATTATATTAATTTTACGAAAATGACCTTATAATGGCAGATGTGAAAAATATTGATATTTCTAAAATCATTAAACGATTAGAGCTCATTAAAAGCCTAATTGCTCTTGAAGAAGAAAATGAAATTAATACCCATGTTTCAAAATTGTTAGAATTTTCTGCTGACAAAGAGATTGGCATTATCATATCCTTTCTTGGGAAAAAGGAATACAGTCATGCTATGCCTGCAATTGAAACTTATATTAATCAACACCGCCAGTTAACAACATATACTGACCCGGAAATTGAAGGCTTAAAACTGGAAGCAAAATCTTTAGAAGCTGACTTGAATGCTTTATCAGATGAGAAAGCAGAATTGGAAAAGCTGATTCATGATTTTGGAGTAAGGCATAGCAACGAATTAGGAGAACTTATTTTAAAAATCTTGAAATTCAGAAAAAAGAAAGCAAAGGGAACGCCAAAAGAAAAAGAAGCGGAAAAAGATTATGAAGAATATAGTAAAGAGTATAAAATAAGCAAGGATGAAAAAATAAATGAGCTAACGGAAGATGAACAGAAAGAATTAAAACAGAAATACAGAAAGGCCAGCAAGCTTTGCCACCCCGATGTAGTTAGTGAAGAACAAAAAGAACTGGCAGAAAAGCTGTTTGCAGAATTAAATGCAGCTTATGAACGCAATGACCTTAAAAGAGTAACTGAAATACTGGAGAACCTGGAAAAGGGAAATTTCTTTGTAAGTAAATCTGATGCCATTAATGAAAAGCAACTATTAAAAACAGAAATTGAAAAAATGCGGCTCAGGGTTAAAGACTTAAAGGCACAGGTGCAAACCATTAAAGACAGTGAAGCGTTTACTACTATTACAGATATTGACGATTGGGATGAATATTTTAGAAATGTCAGAGAAAAACTAACTGAACAGATAAAAGAATTGGAAGATGCAAGAGGGTAACCTGATTAAATATAAAGGTGGAGCTTTAAAAAAAGTTAGCAATGCCATTGGCATTACAAATAAGTTATTAGCTCTTGCTGAACCTCTATTAATACCCTACAGAAAAAAAGATAAATGGGGGTTTTGTACCTACGATAAAAAAATTGTGATTGAATGCCTTTTTGATGATGCAGGATTTTTTAGCGATGGATTAGCTTGGGTGAAAGTAAATGACAAATACGGTTTTATTGATAAAAAAGGAAATTATATAATAGATTGTAAGTATACCTGGGCTTGGGGTTTTAGTGAAGGCCTAAGTCCTGTTAGCCCCGACGGCGAAAAAAACTACTATATTAACAGAAGAGGTGAAAAAATTATTGATTGTAATTGCAACAACTGCTTTCATTTTAGAAATGGGATTGCTTTAGTAAAGGATGACGGAAAATCTGGACTCATAAATAAGTACGGAGAGTTTATCCTTCCTTGTATTTATGAAAAGATTATCGAATGGAGTTTTGATGAACCCATTTTAATAAAATTAGATGGGAATTGGGGCGCATGTAATAGACAAGGAGAAATTATAATATCACCAGTTTACGAAAAATTGGACTCATTTAAAAACGGATTAAGTGCCGCAAAAAAAAATGGAAAATGGGGTATTATTGATAATACTGGCAATTTATGGACCCCTTTCATTTTAGATGATAAGCCAATTGAAGAAGACTATGATGGCTATAAAAGTAATCGAGTTAATGGAGGATATGGATTTTTTGACAAAGGCAAGCTTGTCATTCCAGATATCTATGCTTTTGCTTTTAATTTTGAAGATGGTCTTGCAAAGGTTAGAGTAAATGGCAAGGAAGGCTTTATTAATTTACAAGGGAAAGTCGTCATCCCGATTAC
>JAYVUE010000119.1:0-6327 GCA_043788195.1 Chitinophagaceae bacterium | reverse complement strand
GAAGGACTTGGTGAAGATTCAAAAGCTATACAGGTTTTACAGGAAAACGCAGGATTATTACCACAGGGTATGGCACAGCAAATTGCCCAATCAACGCCGATGTACTGGGGCGAATTATTAAGTACACAGGGCACAGTTTATATGGGTGCTATCATTTGTTTACTTTTTTTATTTGGTGCCTTTTTATCTAAAAGTGAACATAGGTGGTGGCTTGTTGCACTAACCTTGTTTGGAATTATTTTGGCCTGGGGTAAAAATTTTGAAGCTGTAAATTATTTTCTTTTTG
Source organism: Chitinophagaceae bacterium (assembly GCA_043788195.1). GTDB lineage: Bacteria > Bacteroidota > Bacteroidia > Chitinophagales > Chitinophagaceae > Ferruginibacter. The sequence continues at coordinate 6,041 of JAYVUE010000119.1, read as the reverse complement.
ATCACCTTCCTTTTTACAAAAAATTCAGGGCCCCGTCAATGGCATTGGTCATACCCCAACTTTCTGTTGCCTTATTAGCCGTTATCTTTTTAAATGAATTTATTTTAAAAACCGAAAAAGAAAAATTATTAGCCCTCTTAAAAAAATGTTTATTCATTACAGGGGGCACAGCTGCCGTGCTTGTTCTTTTTTACTTTTTTTCAAATTTTACGAACGAATCAACCAATTCGATCCGAAAAAGTATCAATGATGCTTTACAGGGGCAGGGTGGCGATTTTACAAGGAGTTATTTCGGTGCATTAAAAAGTGACCGGCAGGCATTTTACCTGAGTGACATGTTACGAACTTTAGGATTTATGTTTGCAACTATTGTAGTGCTGTTTTTATATGCAAAAAAACTGATCAAGCCGGCAATAGTTTATTCAGCGCTTATAATATTTTGTGCCATCGATCTTTTTGGTGTAAGCAGGAGATACTTAAAAGAAGAGAATTTTGTTGAGTCTGCTGAACTTGAATCAAGTTATACAGATACCCGTGCAGACATCCAGTTAAAAAAAGATACCGGTTTTTACAGGGTATTAAATCTTGCTTTCCCTGCCGGAAATGGAACCTACAGCGTTTCTGTAAACTCTACCTTTAATGATGCAATTGCTTCTTATAAACACAATACCATTGGCGGTTATAGCCCTGCAAAACTGGGCTTGTACCAGGACCTGATCGAAAACCAGATCTATAAAAACATCCAGGCATGGGGAGCAAATCCCGGAGCCAAAGACAGTTTCCCTGTATTGAATATGCTGAATATGAAATATGTGATCGTACCAGATCAAAAAAATACAAAACAAACAGAAGCTGTTCAAAACCCATTTGCACTTGGCGATTGCTGGCTGGTTAAAGAGGTAAAAATGGTAAAAAATTCGGATGAAGAGATGAAGGCACTTAATTCATTTGATCCTGCACAAACAGCGTTTGTAGATGAACGTTATAAATCATCAATTCCTTTTACCCCTGTATTCGATTCAACGGCTTCTATTAAGCTGTTAGAAAATAAAAATGATGAGATAAAATATGATTTCAATGCCACTACCAACCAGTTTGCCGTGTTTAGTCAGGTCTATTATCCACATGGATGGGAAGCCTATATTGATGGTAAAAAAACTGCTTATTGCCGTACTAACTATGCTTTAAGAGGACTTGCGATACCCGCCGGTAAACACCGTATTGAATTTAAATTTGAACCTGTTTCTGTAAGCAAAGGTGAAACGATATCAAGCTGGACAAATATATTTTCAGTACTCTTTGTATTATTTTGCTTATTTATGGTATGGAAAAACAGGAATAAAAATGAAACACAGGCAACTTGATGTTGCTGCTAATTATTGAACCGTTTTTTGAATTTAATAAACCAACTGAAAATCAGGCAATATTGAACAATAAAGATAAAATTGATTCTCTCCTTTAATAAGTAATGTGGCTTACAATAAAAAATAATGAAAGCACCGGTAAAAATTTTAAGCCTGGTTTCTTACAATTTTTTACCCCCTAAAATGGGAGGTCAAAAATGTATTGCATTATTTAACCGCTATTTATGTAAAAAAACAGACCTGTACTGTGTTGCACTAAAAGAAAATGAAATAACAGGTACAGAAGGATATACCATACAAAATATTTTAAGCAATAGCCCATTACGTTACATTAATTTTTTTTATTTTTTCACTTTACGCAAAATTATCAGGGAAAAAAAAATTACACACCTGATCCTTGAGCATCCTTATTATGGCTGGTTGGGGATATTATTAAAGTGGTTTTGCCGCGTAAAATTGATCGTTCACTCTCATAATATTGAATCGTTGCGCTTTAAAAGCCTGGGCAAATGGTGGTGGGGTATATTATGGAATTATGAAAAACTAACGCACAAAAATGCCAACCTCAATTTTTTTATACAGGATAATGACAGAAATTACGGTATTGAAAAATATAACCTGGCCCCCGGAAAATGTTTTACAATTACATATGGATTTGAAATGGATACCCCTCCGGCTGAAGAAGTTAAAAGATCTGCCAGGAAATTTATTTGCAACATGTATAACATCAATGAAACAGAAAAGATCTTACTATTTAATGGAACATTGGATTATAAGCCCAACCAGGATGCATTGGATATCATACTTACAATAATAAATCCCCTACTGGGGGCAGATCCTCTTTTTAAATACAAGATCATTATTTGTGGCAACAGGTTACCCCCCGTTTATAATGGCCTGGCCGATTACAGTAATAAAAATATAATTTATGCAGGCTTTGTTGATGATATCAGCATTTATTTTAAAGGCGCAGATATTTTTATTAACCCGGTAACCGACGGCGGAGGTATAAAAACAAAATTGGTTGAAGCTTTAGGTAATAATATGAATGTGGTTACTACTGCCAATGGTGCTATTGGTATACCGGTTGAAATAAGCGGTACTAAAATGCAGGTCACTGCCGATAATGACTGGATCTCATTTGCCGAAAAGATCATTCAAACCAACAATTCAACAATCATATCAAAAGAGTTTTTTGAACATTTTTATTGGGGAAATATTACAGAAAAAGCAATAAATATTATTAAGGATAAATTTTAAAAATGAATGCTAAACTTCAGTTTGTTTTACGGTATTGCAGAAAATTTGCAGGATACCCATTTCACTTTGCTATGGGTTTTTTGTACACGGGGATCTTTGGTTCTGTAAAAAGAAAAATAAGATATGATATTTTCAGGCTGCCCCATTATGCATTTGGCTTGTATGAAGCAGCCGTTAGAGCAAAGGCAGCTGGTTTAAATAAAATAACTGTCATAGAATTTGGCGTTGCCAATGGCAGGGGATTATTGGCAATGGTTAAATACGCAGCAATAATTACGAGATCTGTATCAATAGAAATTCAGGTTATTGGTTTTGATTCGGGCGAAGGCATGCCTTTACACGAAGGATACAAAGACCATCCCGAGTTATATGTACAAGGAGATTTTCCAATGCAGGACCCCGTGAACCTGAGAAAACTTTTACCCCAAAATGCAAAACTGATAATCGCTAATCTTAATGAAGAAGACTGGACACAGCATATTTCTGATGACGCACCTATAGGATTTGTTTCAATTGATGTTGATTATTATTCTTCTACCATTAATTTACTCAGGCATTTGTATACTATTGCTGTGAATAAATTACTTCCTAATTCATTATTTTATTTAGATGATGTTTCATTAGATAATCATAACCCCTACCAGGGCGAACTATTGGCAATTAATGAATTTAATGCCACCTCTGAATTAAGAAAGTTTGATCCTTATTACTTAAGACTAAAGCAAAAACAAAAATTCTTCAACGAACCCTGGTTAACCCAGGTATATCAATTGCATTGTTTCGATCATCCAATAAGAAAAAACGGCTATAGAAAGGAAAATGAAAATGTAAGAATATTGGGAAATAAATACCTTAAGCTTTAAAATAATTTTTTCCCCGCTTTTTATTAATAAACTGCACTACGGATTTAATGTTCATCTGAAAAAAAATGACACACTCTATTAATTTCTTTTGCAATAAATTGAATTTATTTTTTACGGTACAGTCGTTAAAAATATTGGCAGCAATATAATAAGCAGCATAGGTTTCAAAAAAAACACTTTTCCATTTATTAAATCCAAATTTTTTTATCATCTTTTTCTTGGTACCCGAATTGCCATCTGCAGACCGGTGATAACAAGTTGTTTCTACATAAGCCAATTTGCCTAATACAGCTAACTTAGCCATGAACGACCAGTCGCAGCCAATGTGCAGGCCGATAGGTTTTTCTAAAAGCAACCGGTTTCTGAAAACCCCATAGAAATTACCATTTTTATTAACTTTCCAAAAATAATGATACATCCTTCCAAAAGCTGTAGGCTGATCTGTTAAAAACATTTTTTCAGTAAAAATAAATTTGTCATCAGCATAATATTTGGCAATGCCGGAACACAAAACATGATCCGGATTTTTTTCCAGGAACTGCACACATGCTGCCACATAGTTATCATCAAAATAATCATCATCACTCATCCATATAAAATAATTGGCTGTAGCTTTGGCAAATACAATATTGAAATTCTCTTCAAGTCCTGCATTAATCGGCTGCCTCAAAGCCCTGATCCTGCTATCTTTTAATGTAAAGGCTTTAATAATTTGTTGTACACGTTCGTCGGTAGAACAATTATCAGAAATGATAATCTCCAGATTTGTATAAGTTTGTTTACAAATGCATTCGAGGCATTTTTGCAAACCTTCGGGCCTGTTATAAGTAGGCAAGCCAATAGTTACTAAAGGTTCGCTATTGGCCTGCGTATTTGTATTCATTAATGATTGGTTCATTTCAGCATTCAGGTGCTATTTAATTCTTTTTAAATACCCGCCGCCCAATGCCTCGGTAATTAATAATTTATTTGTGATGGCTTCATCCTTAATAAATTCGGTAGTTGTTTTTAAAAATGCTTCCATAGCTGTATAAGGGTTATTGCCCACATCCCATGGCCTGTCTGTTACATAACCTTTAGGAAAAAACTCAACAAATGTATCGGGCAATAAAATGTATGAATCTAAACTTACCAGGGGTGTATACATTTCCAGTTCACGTAATACATGATCATGTGTGTGATTAGAATCCAACACTACCATAACTTTTTTAAACCCTTTTGCATAATCGGCAATTTGTGCTACAATTTTTTCGTCTACAGATGATCCCTCCACCATGGTGATATTTTTCATCATCGGATGTTTTTCAATTTCATCACGGTTGTGCTTACGAATATCAATATCTACAGCAATCACTTTACCGTTATTGCCCAACAATTCCATCATACTGGAAGAAAATATTATTGAACCGCCGTGTGCAATACCGGTTTCAATGATCAGGTCGGGTTTTACATCCCAGATCAGTTCCTGCATGATCTGGATATCCTGCGGGTATTTTATGATGGGCCTTCCCATCCAGGTAAAATTATACGTGTATTTATATTTATCGGAAAGCAGCATCCAGTCAATTGATTTTTGTTTTAATTCCGCATCCTGGCTCATTTGCTGCATAGCTGCTGCTCTCTCCTGCTTAAATTGCTCAATCTGATTCATTTGTTGTTAAGTTGGTTTGATATAATTAAATAATTGTTCAATTGTTGTTGTCAGCGAATAATTCTCATCTTCCCTAAAACCGATCTGTTTTAATTTTTGCGATCCGATGTTAAAATAATTAGTTTCAACAGGAACAGTACCTGTAATATTCAACGTTAAAGGCTGACCGTATTTCTTTTCATATACTTCCTTAACTATTTGTGCCACTTCAGTCATTGTATTGCATTGCAAAGACGCTAAATTATAACATTCGTAGTTATTAGGGAAATGTTGCAGGATACATTCAATGGCCCTGCTCAAATTCTGAAGGTTTATAAAATTACGCATTTGCTTACCCGAAGATCTGATTGTAATAGTACCCAGCTCTGCGGCCTCTTTACAAAAACAACCGGGCACCAGGCTCCATCGGTTAAAAGCTTCGGATAAAATATTGCCATAAACATTGCTGGGCCTTACTGATACACATTTCAATTTGCCTGCCCTGCTGTACATCTGAGCGTACATTTCAGCAACAAGGTGATTTAGTCCGTAATCATTCTGGTAATTTAAAGCAGAATTTTCGTCAATAGTACCTGATAACTCGGAACCATATACCTGCAGCGTTGAAAATATGATACAATTTGGAATATTATTTCTTACCGCAAGATCAAGTATATTTTTTGTGCCGATGGCTGATAATTCAATTCCCTTTAAAGTATCTTTTGAAATAATATCGTTAGCCGTTGCAGTATGAATAATTACATCAGCGGATAAAGAAAGCTGGTTTAACTGAACAGTATCCAAAACATCTAGGTTGATCAAAGTTGCTTTTTCAAGTAATGCTTTTGTTGCCGGGTGAAATTGTTTTGAAGTAGCTATAACTTCATCATTGTTTAAAAGAAAATACCTGGCGAGGTAAGAACC
>JAYVUE010000118.1:0-17812 GCA_043788195.1 Chitinophagaceae bacterium | reverse complement strand
AATCGAAATTTTACGGGATGGTGCTTCTGCACAATATGGTTCGGATGCCATGGCGGGTGTGATCAATATAATTCTTAAAAAAGATATCAATCACTGGTCTATCAATACGGGTTGGTCAGGATACTATGATACCAAATACAATGCCTATAAAACAAGAAGATCAAACCAGTATTATTATGGACAACCCATTGATGGTGGTACTGTTATGTTCTCTGCTAATAATGGTTTTGCACTTAATAAGAACGGTGGGTTCATTAACTTTTCGATTGATTTCCTAAACCAGGCAAAAACTTATCGCCAGGTAGCTGATACCAATGTATTTACTAATAAAAATGCCATGCCTTTAAACTCCGGCAGACGGGCATTTGGCGATGGTTCAGTTACAACAGGAGGTATCATGTACAATATGGAAATTCCTTTTAGTGCCAGTAAAAAAACAACATTTTATTCCTTTGGAGGATTTAATTACAAAGCGTCTGATGCCTTTGCATATACAAGAAATTATAGTGCAAGGCCCGATCGTTTCCCTGTTGATGCAGGTGGTAATTTATTATTCAATAAGGATATTATGCGGACTGCGATTGATGGTGAGATCTATTATAACCCACATATCCAAACCAGGATCAATGATATTTCTTTTGCAGCAGGCGTTAAGGGTAAATTCGGTAAAGGCTGGAACTGGGATATGAGTAATACTTTTGGAAGAAATGATTTTCATTATTATGGTGACAAAACTTTTAATGCTTCTATGATAATGGTGCCGGGTGCCTTTCAGCAAACTCATTTTAATGATGGAGGATTTAATTTTCTTCAGAATACGGTTAATGCAGATGTAAGCAGATCTTTTGCTGCTGTTTTAAATGGGCTTAACCTTGGCTTTGGAGCAGAATTCAGGTACGAAAATTACGCAATTTACCAGGGTGAGCAGGCCTCTTGGGATACATTTCCAAATCCTTATGGCCAGGCACCGGGTTCACAGGGATTTCCGGGCTTTAGTCCTAAAGACATAGTAACAAATTCACGTACCAATATCAGTTTATATGTTGACGGCGAATTAAATGCTACAAAGGCATGGCTGTTAGATGCCGCTGTTCGCTTTGAAAATTATTCTGATTTTGGATCAGTAGCCACTTTTAAATTTGCTACAAGGTATAAGATCGGAAAAGCGTTTAACCTTAGGGGTTCGGTAAGTACAGGATTCAGGGCACCATCTTTACAACAGATCAATTTCAGTAATACATTAACCTCATTTAGCGGTGGAGCATTGGTACAATCACGTATTGCCAGAAATGGTGATGCCATCACTAAATCTGCCGGTATCCCAAAATTAAAACAGGAAACATCTTTAAATGCAAGTTTGGGATTTGCCTGGAAACCCATTCAGGGTTTAACTTTTACTTTAGACGGTTATATGGTAAAAGTAAAAGACCGTATTGTATTATCCGGATTGTTTGATGCCGGCGATGCCACTTTACCTGTAGCGTTTACTAATCAGCTAAATGCTATCGGCGTACAAACAGCACAGTTTTTTGATAATGCAGTTAATACTACCAATTATGGAATTGATTTAGTTTTGGATTACACAAAAAAGTTTGGGAAACATACTATTAAAGCATTGCTTGCCGGTAATTTCCAGCAAATGAAAGTTGATAAAGTACATGTTCCTGCTGCATTAGACGACAGCTATCGCCATCGTAAAACTTTTTTCAGCGACAGGGAAGAGGCTTTTTTATTAGCATCTGCACCCAAGGCAAAATTTAATTTAAGCCTGGAGTATGGATATAAAAAATTAGGTTTTGGTATTCACGTAAATTACTTTGGCAATATGAAATCTTTAGGTTTTGGCTGGACAGGTTTGGCCAGTGCCATAGGTACAGGTGGCCCCGGTGATCCTGATATCTCAGGAAGTTTTACCGGTATCGATCCTTATGTTGATATTGATGGATACAACGACCAGGTGCATGTAGTAAAAGAGATATTTAATTATAAGGCTAAAGTTACTGTTGATCTGTTTGCTTCTTATAAATTGACAAAATGGATGAGCATTTTTGTAGGCGCCGATAATATTTTTAATGTACATCCAAATTTTGCTGCAGTTCCTAATGCACGATATGAAGGATTTGATAATGAAACAGGAGGTCCGTGGGAATCTGTTCAAATGGGAATCAACGGAAGGAAGTTGTTTGCAAAACTGTCTTTTAATTTTTAAGTAAATAAAGAATTGTATCCCACAAGGGCGCAAAGAACACAAAGATCAAATCAACTTTCTTTGTGTTCTTTGTGACTTTGTGGGATTTTTTATTTAAAACAAAAATATCTTTTAACATGAAAAAAAATACCCTACGGTTATTTTACCTGCTGATTATTTTAGCAGTTACACAATTTTCTTATTCGCAAAATAAGATCGTGGTATTTCAATCGGATTTTGGGTTAAAGGATGGTGCGGTATCCGCCATGAAAGGTGTGGCAATGAATGTTTCATCAGACTTAAAATTATTTGACCTTACGCATGAGATACCGGCTTATAATATCTGGGAAGCTGCATATCGTTTGGAACAAACAGTGAGTTTTTGGCCGTCAGGTACTGTATTTGTTTCAGTTGTTGACCCCGGCGTAGGCACCAGCAGGAAGTCGGTTGTATTAAAAACAAACTCAGGCCATTTTATTGTTACACCTGATAACGGTACACTCACATTGATCGCCCGATCTTTAGGTATTGCAGAGATAAGAGAAATAGATGAAGTAACAAACCGGCGTAAAGACTCTGAAAGGTCATACACTTTTCATGGACGCGACGTTTACGCGTACACGGCAGCAAGACTGGCTGCAGGCCTTATCAGCTTTGAACAGATCGGAAATACGTTGCCAAATGAAGTTGTAATGATCCCGTACCAACAGGCAGCCATGGAAGGTAAAAAAATAAAAGGCACTATCGCCATCCTTGATGTGCAGTATGGAAATATCTGGACCAATATTTCTTCAGACCTGTTTAGGGAATTTGATGCAAAATTCGGAGACATGATTAACGTATCCATTTACCATAACAAATTAAAAGTGTATCAATCTGCAATGCCTTATAGTGCTACATTCGGAGCAGTTGCAAAAGGGAAACCATTACTCTATCTCAATAGCCTTATGCAGGTATCCTTTGCTTTGAATATGGAAAATTTTTCGATTGTAAATAAAGTATATAGCGGTAATGATTGGACAGTTGTGATCAATAAAATGAATTAATAATTAAAAATTAAGAATGAATAATTCATTATACCAGAAGATGAATTTAGATGACTCGTTGAAAAAATTATTAATCATTAGTTATCAATTACTAATTAATTAACCCTTCCCGGATACTCTTCCAACGCTTTTTCCAAACAATCCATTGCAGCATTAATATCATTTGTATTTAAAACATAAGCCAGGCGTACTTCCTGTTTACCCAATCCTGTAGTTCCATAAAATCCTGTTGCGGGGGCCAGCATTACGGTTTGTCCGTTATATGAAAATGATTCTAATAACCATTGACAAAATTTATCCGAATCATCTATAGGTAATTTGGCCATAGCATAAAAAGCGCCACCAGGGTTTGGGCAAAAAACGCCCGACATGGCATTCAATCTTTTAACTATTGTATCACGGCGAAGTTTATATTCTGCCTTTGTAGTATCAAAATAATTGTCAGGGAGATCAACTGCAGCCTCTCCTAAAATTTGTGCAAAAGTTGGCGGACTTAAACGTGCTTGTGCAAATTTCATTGTTGCATTTAGTAAATTTTTATTCTTTGTTACAAAGGCCCCGATACGCCCTCCACATGCACTGTATCTTTTACTAATGGTATCCATCAAAATAACATTGTCTTCTGCACCCGTTAAATGCATGGCGCTGGTATGGGTGCCTTCATAACAAAACTCTCGGTAAGCCTCATCTGCAAATAAATATAAGTTGTGTTTAATGATGATCTTTTTAAGTATTTCCATTTCTTCGGCGCTGTATAAATAACCTGTTGGATTGTTAGGATTACACACCACAATAGCTTTTGTTTTTGGGGTGATCGCTTTTTCAAAATCTTCAATGGGGGGTAATGCAAATCCTGTTTCTATGGAAGAAGTAATGGGTTTCACAATCACTCCGGCTTCTACTGCAAAACCATTATAGTTGGCGTAAAATGGTTCGGGAATAATTACTTCATCACCTGCATCCATGCAGGCCATAAAACCGAATAAAATGGCTTCACTTCCACCTGTGGTAATTATTATTTGTTCGGGTGTAACTTCAATACCAACTTTTTTATAATACTGTACTAATTTTTTGCGATAACTCTCATTACCCGCACTATGGCTGTATTCGAGTACTTTAAAATCTGAATGGCGCACCGCATCCATGCATTGTTTGGGTGTTTCAATATCCGGCTGGCCGATATTTAAATGATAAACTTTGGTGCCTTTCATTTTTGCAGCTTCTGCATAAGGCACTAATTTTCTTATTGGCGATGCCGGCATTTGAAGGCCGCGGTTACTGATTGTTAGCATTAGGTAAAGATAAGTTGAAAGTTGAAAATTAAAAGCTGAAAGTTGGGGGTATTATAATCTGTACGGCTTATATTTATTTACTTGTTTTACGGTTTCATAAGAAATATTTACAGCCATTTTATTTAAATTAATTTTGCTCATGCAAATTTTTGAAAGCACCAGCAAAATCATTGTTACCTGCAGCAACCGTTTATCGCCCTACCTCGAAAAAGAAATTGTTGAATTGGGTTTTAAGCCAGTGCGTATTTTTAAAACAGGCGTTGAACTTGAAGGAACACTTATTGATTGTATTAAACTGAATTTAAACCTGCGTTGTGCCAGCCTGGTTTTATTTTCTCTTAAAGAATTTAATGCATTAAATGCGGATGATCTTTACAAATCACTATTTGATTTTCCCTGGGAAGATATTTTACAATTGGATGGATATTTTTCTATCAGCAGTAATGTAAATAATTCCAGTATCAACAATTCATTATTTGCCAATGTAAAAGTTAAAGATGCCATTGTTGATCGATTTCGGAACAGAACCGGTGAACGTCCCAACTCCGGACCACAGCTGGATAAAACAGTTATTCATTTATATTGGCAGGAATCCGTTGCTGAAATATTTATTGATACTTCGGGTGAAACATTATCCAAACACGGGTACCGGAAAATACCGGGTAAGGCACCAATGATGGAATCTTTGACTGCTGCAACATTGCTGGCAACAAAATGGGACATGCTGTCGCCTTTTATTAACCCAATGTGTGGTTCGGGTACAATAGCTATTGAAGCTGCGCTTTTAGCTTCAAAGCGTAAACCTGGTTTATTGCGTTTTAATTATGCCTTCATGCATATTGCAGGTTATGATGAACAATGGTATGCAAATGAGTTTAAACAACTTGAACAGCAGGTAGAAGACCTACCGGGTTTAAAAATTATTGCTACTGATATCAGTGAAGATGCTGTGAATATTTCAAAAATAAATGCCGGTATTGCAGGCGTTGAAGATATGATCGAATTTGCAGTTTGTGATTTTGAAGAAACAATGATACCCGAAGAAGTAAATGGTGTTGTTTATTTTAATCCTGAGTACGGGGATAGGCTGGGCGTAGAAGCAGAATTGGAAATTACGTATAAGCGTATTGGTGATTTTATGAAGAAAAAATGCAAAGGTTATACTGGTTATATATTTACAGGAAATTTAGAACTGGCCAAAAAGATCGGTTTAAAACCCAGCCGCAGAATTGAATTTTTTACCAGCAAGATCGATTGCAGGTTATTGGAATATGAGTTGTATAGTGGCAGTCGAGAGAAAATTCGAAATTAGTAGTGTTAAAGAGAGGATTGCCATCCCTGATAATTAATTTAACGATAATAAGAGCGTCTAATATTTAATTGAAATCGATATAAAATAAATTTCCTATTTAAGAGCATTAGAAGTTGAATTTGATATTCCCATTGTTGAAATGGTCCATGATTATTTTAACAACCTTGAGCCGCAGTAATTGAAGTATATACTGCTAGCTAACTCTTTATCCCTTATTTCTTATATACACCAGCTTTATCCCCGCCTTATCTGTTTCTCTTTTATCAATTTCAAACTGGCTTAGTGATTTTATCAATGGGGTTAATTTTAAAAAACCATAATTTCTTGAATCAAAATTGGGTTGTTTTTTTAATATTAGATTGCCTACATCTCCCAGGAAGGCCCAACCGTTCTCATCTGCAAGATCTTCAATTGAGGCTGCAATAAGCTTTAGTGTTTCTTTATTGAGTTTATCAACTGAAGCTTTGGGTGCAGGTTTACTGGCCCTGGTTTTATGTGCATCAGTTTCTGCTGTCTCAGGTACTGCAATAATCTCCATGTATATAAATTTATCGCAGGCAACAATAAAAGGGCCGGGTGTTTTCTTTTGCCCAATACCAAACACTTTCATACCCGCTTCTCTCAACCTTGTGGCAAGCCGGGTAAAATCACTGTCGCTGCTTACTATACAAAAGCCATCCACTTTACCAGAATATAAAATATCCATTGCATCAATGATCAATGCAGAGTCGCTCGAATTTTTTCCACTGGTATAACTGTATTGTTGAATTGGTGTTATGGCATTTTCCAGCAAAACATTTTTCCATCCTGATACAGTAGGTTTTGTCCAGTCGCCATAAATTCTTTTAAAAGTTGGTGTGCCATATTTGGCTATCTCTTCCATTACTCCTTTTACATTAGAATAAGGAACATTATCGGCATCAATCAATACGGCCAGTCGAATATCTTTTTGCATTTCCATAATACAATATAACTATTTTAATTGGCGGGATATCAAATTTCTTTTGAAAACAACATCAGTTCTTTTTCTTCATCGAGGCGGATCATTTTTTCGAATTGCATACCAAGTTTTTTAAGCATACCAATAGAATAAATATTGTCAGTTACAGTGATAGCTACCACTCGGTTTAAGCCTATTGTTTTTTTTGCATGATCCATTGTAGCAGAGGCTGCCTCATAGCCATAACCATTCCCCGCATACTGGGGCAGCATGGCAAAACCTATATCAATATCATCAAGGCTGTCTCTTTTTATGAGGCCGCACATGCCAATAGGAACAGATCCGTCTTTCATTTCAACCATAGATAATCCAAATCCATTTTCACGATAACTTTTCATAGGACCGTTGATAAGGTAATTTTTTGCATCTTCAATATTTTTTACTCCGCGGTCGCCGATGAACTGCAACCAGGTAGGGGTATTTAGCAGCGTAAAGATAAATTCAACATCGTCAATATTGAATTCACGGATCAATAATCTTTCTGTTTCAAATATAGAAGCCATAACAGTTGTGTAATGTAAAATTATTTATCAAAAACTATTCATCCTTTCAAAAGCTTTTTTCAACTCATCCGGTCCGGCCTTGGCCATGGCCTCACTGAAGCCATAAGTAATTTCTGTTTTGCCTTCTTTTAATTGTGCAAAAACGGTTTCGATGAAACCACTTACCGGCGGAGCCGTGTCATGCAATCCTTTACCACCCAGATCTGTATTCAGTGCAGGAGGGATCAATTCTATCACTTCAATTTTTTTTGATCGCAGCAATTGCCGCAGGGAAATTGTGTAAGAGTGTAAAAATGCTTTGGTGGCGGAATATACCGGCGTTTTTGTTAAGGGACTGAACGATAATCCTGATGTTACATTAATAACGGTGGTGAGTGACCGTAAATTTAAGAACAGCGAAGCCAGGTGAACGGGTGCTTCAATATTGATGGCTATCTCCTGTTGTGCCCGCTCAAAAAAGTCATCATCATCAACCAACATCCATTGTTGTATGCCCGCATTATTTACCAGTACATTCAGGTCACTATGTTCTTTTTGTATCCAGTTAAGCAGTCCCTGCCTTTCGTTGGCTACAGATACATCGCATACCCTGATGATGAGTGAGGGAAATTTATCGACGGCTTCTTTTAAAGCAGGCGCTCTTCTTCCGCAAATGATCACGGTATTATTTTCCTTAATAAATTGTTGTGCAAGGGCTAAACCGATCCCGGTGGCTCCCCCGGTGATGAGTATTTTGTTGTTTGAGATATTCATAATTGAAGTTAATTATTTTAAGATGATGGAGTAAAAAAATAAAAAGCGCCTCAGGTAATGCGCTAATTATTAATTTTTAATTTTTAATTCTTAATTACTAATTAATTCACATCCCCATCTTCTTCTTCAAATTCTCATCAATTGCATCCAAAAATTCTTCGGTATATAAATAATGCTCAGCATGATTTACTTTATTGCCATTGATACAAACAGCAAGATCCTTTGTCATCTTGCCACTCTCTACTGTTTCGATACAAACTTTTTCTAACGCCAGGCAAAAGTCAATTAAAGGCTGATTATTGTCCAGTTTACCACGAAATGCCAATCCTCTTGTCCAGGCAAAAATGGATGCAATGGGATTAGTGCTTGTTGGCTTTCCCGCTTGGTGATCACGATAGTGACGGGTTACTGTACCATGTGCAGCTTCGGCTTCCATGGTTTTGCCATCAGGTGTTATCAATACTGAGGTCATCAATCCCAATGAACCAAATCCCTGGGCTACAGTATCACTCTGCACATCTCCATCATAATTTTTACAGGCCCATACAAAGTTGCCATTCCATTTCAGGGCGCTTGCTACCATGTCGTCAATTAAGCGATGCTCGTAAGTGATACCGGCTGCATCATACTTCGCTTTGAATTCATTTTGATATACTTCTTCAAAAATATCTTTGAACCTGCCATCATATTTTTTAAGGATCGTGTTTTTTGTGGATAGATACAGCGGCCATTTTTTACTGAGCGCCATATTAAAACAACTTCTTGCAAAACCATAAATGCTTTCGTCGGTATTGTACATGCTAAGGGCAACACCATCGCCTTTAAAATTATACACTTCAAATACCTGGGCCTCAGCTCCGCCCTCTGGTGTAAAGGTCATGGTTAGTTTCCCTTTTCCTTTTATAACGGTATCGGTTGCACGGTATTGATCACCAAAAGCATGCCGCCCAACAGTGATCGGCGCCGTCCAGTTGGTTACCAGCCTGGGTACATTCTGCATAACAATGGGCTCACGAAAAACAGTGCCATCTAAAATATTCCGGATAGTACCATTGGGACTCTTCCACATTTGTTTCAAATTAAATTCTTTTACCCTCGCTTCATCCGGTGTGATGGTTGCGCATTTAATACCCACACCGCAGGCCTTAATGGCATTGGCAGCATCAATGGTAACCTGGTCGTTGGTTTCATCGCGGTATTCCATACCCAGATCATAGTATTGAATGGGAACTTCCAGGTAAGGAAGAATTAATTTGTCTTTGATGAATTTCCAGATGATACGGGTCATTTCGTCACCATCTAATTCAACAACGGGGTTTGCTACTTTTATTTTGGCCATGGAGGGAATTTTTGGAATTGCAAATGTAAGGAATGAATGCTGTTAATTGATAGTTGATAATTAACAATGGATAATGAAGCGAACTGCTGTGGTGCCGCATTATCAATTATCAACTATCCATTATCAATTATCAACTATCCATTATCAATTATCAAAGATTTCGGATCACTTCATCCCCAAACTCACTCGTCTTTAGTAAAGTTGCCCCTTCCATCAGTTTGTGAAAATCTATCGTAACTTTTTTACTGCGTATCGTTTTGCCAACAGCGTTAGTTATTAATTCTGCAGCATCCCGCCAGCCCATATACTCCAGCATCATCACACCACTTAATATTACAGATGATGGATTCATAGTATTGGTATTGGCAAAACGTGGGGCAGTACCATGTGTGGCTTCAAATACAGCATGGCCCGTGAGATAATTGATATTGGCGCCAGGTGCAATGCCAATACCGCCAACCTGTGCAGCCAATGCATCACTTATATAATCACCGTTTAAATTTAAAGTTGCAATTACACTATAGTCTTGTGGTGCCAGTAATGCCTGTTGTAAAAAATTATCGGCAATGGCGTCTTTAATAATTACTTTATGGCCAATACCGGCCACTTTCATTTCTTCATTGGCAACGGCTTCACCGTTTTCTTTTTTTGTGGCTTCCCATTGGTTCCAGGTATATACTTTATCCCCAAATTCGCGTTCTGCTAATTCATATCCCCAGTTCTTAAAAGCGCCTTCAGTAAATTTCATAATATTGCCTTTATGCACTATCGTTACACTGGGCATTTTATGTTCAATGGCATATTGAATAGCAGAACGGATCAGGCGTTCACTGCCTTCCTTACTTACGGGTTTGATGCCGAATGATGTTGTTTCAGGAAAACGGATACTCTTAACACCCATTTCATTAACTAAAAAATTCAATAATTTTTTTGCTTCGGGTGTACCCGTCATGTATTCAATGCCTGCATAAATGTCTTCAGTATTTTCACGGAAGATCACCATATTCACATTTTCGGGATGCCACATGGGAGAGGGTACGCCTTCAAAATATTTTATGGGCCTCAGGCAAACATAAAGATCAAGCTCCTGCCGTAATGCCACATTTAAACTTCTTATTCCACCACCAACGGGTGTTGTTAATGGCCCCTTGATGGATAATAAATATTCACGAAAAGCATCCATGGTAACATCGGGCATCCAGGTTTTTGTTTTATCAAAGGCTTCCTGCCCGGCCAATACTCTCATCCATTCAATTTTCTTTCCGCCGTTATATGCTTTTTGTATCGCGGCATCAAAAACCCTTACTGCTGCTTTCCAGATGTCGGAACCAATACCATCACCTTCAATGAACGGAATTGTAGGGTTGTTGGGAACATTTAGTTTTCCATTTGCACCCATTGTAATTTTTTCTGCCATAATTTTTTTTTGGAGCCCGGCTTTTGAATAACAATTAAGCTTCATTGGCGTCGCACTCTTGTACAGTATTACTTTATTGAGCTTTTTTATCTTATTTTTTTAAAATTATTCATTGTCAGGTCACACCGGGACGGTCAGACCTGGCTGGTCAGTCCATTTAATTGAGCGGCAAATTTACAACAACTCATCTTTAAAAAATGACAATAAAAAAGCTTTCTGTTTTGCAGAAAGCTTTTAAAGAAATAATATTTTGTTTAAAAAAATCTTTTCACTCTAAAACTACAGGTGATCGTATAGTTTGTCGGACTAAAATAACCATGAAGTACACCTGTAAAATTACCACTCATATACTGTCCAATAGCGCCATACTCTGTTATGTTTACCTGTAATGGAGGAGTTGAAATAAGTGAATCTGGTATTTGGGAACAATGAAAAGATTCCAGATCCTGTGGTACACCCACTGCAATATTTTGTTGAATCATATTTAAATTGGCTCCCAGTGTATTGTTATATGCGGTAACGTAGTTGATCGTATTTATATAAGTATAACCACCTTGGTAAATATTATCTGCCGGAAAAACAAGTGAATAATTGGTGCCATTCACAGAGTAATTCAAAAACTGCACTATTGAAGTTCCACAGGCATTAAGTGTACCAATATTATTATTTCCACTCACTAAACTTACTGTAGTCAAATTACTTTCCTGCAAGGTGGTGAAGTCCTGGGCAATCAAACTTGCGCTGACATTGCTACTGCAAAAAGGAATATTTACACTAAAACTCCCATTTGTAACCGACAACAAATAGTAATAGGAACCAGCATTCATAATAACACGCCCGTTTGTTACCGGATTATTACTACAGTTTGTAACATTGCCGGTAACATTTGCAATATTGTTAACAGGCATTATTAAATTTCCCAAAGAAATATTACTACTCGTGGTTGTAAAAATTTGCGAATATATTGGGGGTGTAGAGCAATTAAAATATGGAAAAACTTCCAGCAATAATGTTTGGTTATCCGGAATAGGGCCACTGACAAAGCCAGCACTGTTTGTATAACCTGCCCCGGCATTAGCAGGATTACTTACAACACTGATCTTAACAATCATATTCTGTATAGGAGTATTAGAATTACTTAAAATAGTACAATCAAATTGTACATAGCTGCCCGGCATATCATAGTTCCAAAAAGAAAAATGACTTACATCGCCAACATATGTATTGCCTATTTTAACAGCAGCTCCCTGTTGTTTCCATAGCCCAAGGGCCTCATCGAAATACCATAAAGGGATAGAAGAAGGAGCTTTGGATAAAAGGCTGGCTGGAATGGGTAAAGTTAGTGTTGCTTTTTTACCTGTTGCAATTTGTAACAACTCCCCTGATGCACCTGTTAATTCTACTGCCGCCATTCCAAATGTTGTTAATCCTTTTAAAAGGCCTGCATCGTTGATACCACGAAGATCTCCGGGCATGATATTATTCAGGTCAGCTGATGTAGGGTCCAGCCAATAGGCTGCTACATTTATAGTTCCATTATACACTGCACCTGTTGCTGCATTAATAACAGCACCGGCAGGTAAAGAAATGCTTAACCCGTTTGTTAAAATTACAGCACCACCAGTTGCAGCATTAATATTACCAGCAACTGTTTTTGGGATTAATTTTATCCTGAAGAAAGCGGGTTTACCTGCTCTGGCAATATATGTTTTGATACCCTTAAAATAGCCGGGCTGATTAACAGTAACAACTGCTGCATTTTGTATTACCTGTGTATTTTTTATTTCAAAATAACCATATTTATCAGTGGTGGTTGTAGCTGTACCTGCCTGTACGTTTGCACCTTTTACAGGGGCATTATTTTCATTGGTAACAAAACCCGAAAGGGATGAACTTATTTTTGTTGAGAGGTCGGGGGGCAGACCAGGATTTGTACCCGTATCGGCAGTTAAATCTTTTTGGCACGAAATAAAGAATAAAGTTGCAGTAAGCAGTGCAAGCAAACTTAAACTGCCGGTTATTTTCTTTGTCAGGGAAAGATTCATAATGGGGGATTTAATGTGAAATATCTATGCGTATCAGATGATGCATTAAGAAAAAATGTTGCCTGTGATAAAAAATAAAATAATTTTATTCCATCTCCAGCCTGCAATTCAACCAACCCTGATCAAAAATTACACCTCCAAATTTTTTATAAAAATTAATAGCAGGTTCATTCCAGTCGAGTACCTGCCATGCCATGCCGCTGTATTTTTTTGCTTTACATTCTTCAATCAGTGTATTAAATAATAATTTGCCAATTCCTTTTCCCCGCATTTTTTCTGATACTAAAAAATCCTCGAGATAAAGTCGTTGACCTTTCCATGTGCTATAACGGATATACCATAAAGCAAAACCCTCCACTTTCCCATCTATTTCGGCCACATAGCTAAACCAAACAGGGGTTTCTCCAAAACCGCTCTTAACAAAATGATCAAAAGTTACAGTTACGGCTTCGGGCTCTCTTTCATATACCGCAAGTTCATTAATGAGTTCCATCATCCTTTCACAATCTTCTTTAACTGCCTTCCTTATATTAGCCTCCCTAAATCCCTCCGAAGGAGGGACTTTTGAAGACCCTGATGATGTTAAATTATTTTCTAAATTCATTGAGTTTAGTTTTTAAATATTGGAAAGAGCTTAAATAATTTTACTCTTCTAAGCCCCTCCTTTGGAAGGGTTGGGGAGGCTTCTGCGCAGGTCAGTAATAATATCCTGCACGTTCTCTATCCCCACACTCATTCTGATCAAACCATCAGTAATACCATACTGTTCTCTTTTTTCTTTAGGAACGCTATAATGTGTCATGCTTGCCGGATGGGATAATAAAGTATCGCAGGTGCCCAGGGAAACTGCACGTATACACATTTGTAGTTTATCAATAAAATTTTTGGCAGCTTCTAGTCCTTCTTTCATTTCAAAACTTAACATCGCACCGGGATGACGCATTTGTTTGGCAGCAATATTGAAATCCGGATGCGAGGAAAGCCCTAAATAATTTACTTTGTTAACAGCCGGATGCTGTTCTAAAAAACCTGCAACTTCCATTGCATTATGACAATGCCGTTCCATTCTAACTTCAAGTGTTTTCATTCCAATGGTCAATAAAAATGCATCAAAAGCATTGCTGTTACCACCCAATAAACGATGCACTTTGGTAATATGGCCATTCATGTGATCAATATCTTTACCTATCAAAGCGCCTCCAATAATGGTGCCATGCCCGTTTAAAAATTTTGTTGTACTATGAATAACATAGTCCACGCCAAATTGAAATGGTTGTTGTAAATAGGGTGTAGCAAAAGTATTATCTACGGCTACGATCAAATTATTTTGTTTGGCAATCTTTGTGAGTTCATCAATATCCACACATTGAATAGTAGGATTGGCGGGTGTTTCCAGGTAAAGCATTTTTATTTTACTATCAGCTTTTATGGCTTCTGCTGCTTTATTCAGATCTCTCAGATCAATAATTATTGCCTCGATCCCCAGTGGTGGTAAAATTTTTTCCAGCAATTCCTGTGTGCCGCCATACAAAGAATAATGCGTTAATATTTTATCGCCTGTTTTTAATGTGCCGATCATCAACGTACTTATGGCGGCCATGCCACTTGCATTTAAAATAGTTTTTAATGCAAGAGGTGATCCATTTTCATCAGTAATTCCAAATCCTTCCAATGCTGATATTTTTTCTTCTGCTTCGGTGGTGGTAGGGTTTCCCCAACGGCTGTAGATATAACCTTTTTCTTCACCGCTGAATCTTCTCATGCCTTGCTCAGCTTCATCAAAAACATAAGTGCTGCTGGCATAAATGGGGGTGAGGTGTGCATAATTGGGATCCTCCAAATGTCCGCCATGAATGGCAACTGACCCAAAACCTGTTAGTGGAAATTTATTAATGGCCATTGTTGATAATTAATTGATGAAAGATACAGCAGGAATACTTTACTTTAGAAAGTAAAAATAAGAAAAACAATGAAGCCATTACTGCAACAATATGCCGCTTATAATGTTTGGGCCAATCAAAAAATGTTTGATTGTATCAATAATCTTTCGGACGATCAGATAAACCGTGAGATCGCCAGTAGTTTTTCGTCTATTTTTAAAACTGTTTTGCACATGTGGTTAGCTGAAGACGCATGGTGGCAACGCATAAAGCTGGCTGAGCATTTAGTTATTGCTGCCGAAAATTTTAAAGGTACTTTTAGTGAAATGCAGCAAAAATATATTGGCCAATCAACCCTTTGGGCACAATGGGCAGCAGATGCTTCAGAAGTTCAGGTTGCACATGTTTTTGCGTACCGGAATTCCAAAAAAGAGCAATTCAAACAGCCGGTGTATGAAGTGATGTTGCATGTTTTTAATCATGGAACTTACCACAGGGGACAATTGGTAACCATGTTACGACAACTGGGGGTTGTTAAAATTCCACAGACTGACTTTATTGTTTTTTGCAGAAAGAAGTAGTTGTTAGGAATTAATGGATTAATAGAGTATAATAATTCCAAAAGTTACAACAATTTGAAGTGAATATCCAGTAACCATAATCCAGCATCTAATTATGATCTATCATTGTAAGTGTAACACCATACGAACCATCGGAAAATGCTCCGGGGTGGCCTGGGGTTGGAGGTTGGTATTCTGTATGTAAAAATTTGCGATAGATCAGGCCGATCCCCTTAGCATATTTTTCTTCACCGATATTTCTTTCACTATATGAGATCGGATTGGACGGATCTCCTATACTTTCGTCTCTTTGAAAAATCTTTATTGTGCTATCGATCGTCAGTGCTCCGATTTTGGCAGGCATATTTAAACTGTCATAACTATAATCCCAGTCGTTCATGTATTTTACATTCGAGTTGATAGAATAGGTGTCAATATAGGAATTGCCTTTCCAAGTATAGCCATCCCTGATGGGTAATTTCATTTTTAAAAAACGGTAATTATTTTCTATAAATTCCATGGAAAATTCAGTTGACACAGCCATAAAAGTATTATCAGGTGCCCAGGGATTAGCTGCTGTTTTACGGATATAACGGATGATGCGGTAGGCGGGTCTGCCCAGGTTATCAGTGATCAATGCATCAACAACATGTTTTACCTGGTAGCTCTTAACTATCTTAACAGTACCAAAATTAATAAATACAGTCGAGTCTAAATTATAGGTAATGTATTTGCCTGCCTGTAAAGGATAATATTCATTGACGGCAGCTGTTTTAAATTCTTCAGTGCTTTTTTTACAGGCACCTAAAAATATGACAACAGTTGTTATTGTAAAGAAAAATACTTTTCTCATAAGATTGTAAGTTACTAATATTGATACAATTATTAAGTAAAATGCTGCTTCTGGTTACAATGATAAAGGTTGATTTCTCTGAATGATTCCACCACCTATTACATCATTGCCTTCATAAAAAACAGCACTCTGGCCAGGGGCAACCCCCTTTACATCTTCATAAAAACGTACAATGATGCCATTTTCGTATGTGTACAGGTTAGAAACTGCTCCTTTATCTTTATACCTTATCTTGGTTACAACTTCCATACCTTCTGTTATGCCTTCGTATTTTATCCAGTTTAGTTTGGTTACCTGCATTTCATTTCGGTTAAGATCTTCTTCATCACCCAACATAATAGTATTGGTTTCCGGTATGATGCCTGTAACAAAAGCGGGTTTCCCTAAGGCAATATCCAGCCCTTTACGCTGTCCAATTGTATAAAATGGATACCCCTTGTGATGACCCAATACCCTGCCTGTTTTATCAATAAAATTTCCACCATTAACTTTTTCTTCCAATCCATCTACCTTGCGTTTTAAAAATCCACGGTAATCATTATCAGGCACAAAACAAATTTCGTAGCTCTCATTTTTTTTTGCCAGTTCGGGATAACCAAAATCATGCGCCATCCGGCGGATATCTTTTTTATGGTAGGTACCTAGTGGTAATAAAGTACGACTCAAAAGATCCTGTTGCAATCCCCACAAAGCATAGCTTTGGTCCTTGGTATCGTCTATTCCTTTGCTTATAAAATACCTGCCGTTGGAATGTTGATGTACCTGGGCGTAATGGCCTGTTGAAATAAAATCACAATTCAATGCATCAGCTCTTTTCATCAGGGCCCGCCATTTAATATGCGTGTTACACATTACACAGGGATTGGGTGTACGGCCGGCAATATATTCCTCAACAAAATTATCGATCACAAAATCACCAAACTCATCTCTAATGTCTAAAATAAAATGCGGAAAACCATGTTGCACTGCAGCCTGTCTTGCATCATTAAAACTATCAAGGTTACAACAACCGGTTTCTTTTTTTCCGGTAGTGCCAACGCTGGCAGCATAATCCCATGTTTTCATAGTAATACCCACAACATCGTACCCTTCTTTATGGAGCATTAATGCAGCCACGGTACTGTCAATACCACCACTCATTGCCATTAATACTTTACCCTTTTTACTCATGATAATTTTTCATCTGCAAAGATACGGATAGTTGAAAGGTTGACAAAGTTGATAAAGTACCGGCCCTTATCAACTTTGTTAACTCTAACAACTTTGTTAACTTGCAGTTATGCAACAATATCTTGAGCTGGTAAAACATATTATTGATAACGGTACTGATAAAAGCGATCGAACAGGTACAGGCACAAGGAGTGTATTTGGATACCAGATGAGGTTTAACCTGTCTGATGGCTTTCCAATGGTTACCACTAAAAAATGTCATCTTAAAAGTATCATTTATGAATTGCTTTGGTTTTTACAGGGAGATACCAATATTAAATATTTGAAAGAAAATAATGTAAAGATCTGGGATGAATGGGCAGATGAGAACGGCGATCTTGGACCAGTGTATGGTAAACAATGGAGAAGCTGGATAGGTGCGGATGGTGTAGAAGTTGACCAGGTGAAGGATCTT
>JAYVUE010000117.1:0-5344 GCA_043788195.1 Chitinophagaceae bacterium | reverse complement strand
ACCAGCCGTAAGCTGAAAATATATAACGGAATAAAAAACAATAGCTTTGTCCGGTTAAAGATGGATAGAAATATAATGGTAAAACGGGAAACACAAATAAACAGTCCGAAAATGAAAAAGACAATCCTTGCATTTTTTTTTATAGCAAATTTTTTATTTTCTTTGGCTCAAACTAGTACTAATGATTCGATCTATACAGGTAAGATGACAGTGATCAAAGATCCACGGCTTGATCTGTTGGTAAAAAAGGAAATTGAATTTAATACCTATGGAATAAAACTGGCAAAGGGTTTTCGTTTACTGATACTTAAAAGTAATGACCGGGATTATGCTATGAAAGTGCGGACACAGTTGTTACAGAATTTTTCAGATCAAAAAGTTTATATGACCTTTCAGGCGCCCTTTATCAAATTAAAATTTGGCAATTTTGTTGAAAAAGCAGATGCAGAAAAATACAGGGATCTGATCATGAAAGGAAAATTTGTTACAAATAATGTGTACATAGTTCCTGAAATTGTGGAAGTAAAGCTTGATAAGAATAAAGAACCTGAAACAGAATAATCAATACATGTTAAAAGGAAAAATAAAGGAACTTGCCAAACAAAATGCTGCTGAATTTATAGCCGTACGTCATCATTTGCATGCTCACCCCGAATTAAGTTTTGAAGAATTTGAGACCTCAGCTTTTGTACAGCAAAAATTAATGGCCTGGGGAATCCCCTTTGCTGTAAAAGCAACAACCGGGGTAGTTGGATTGATCAAAGGAAAAAATCCTGATAAAAAGGTAATCGCTTTGAGGGCAGATATGGATGCATTACCTATCAGTGAAGAAAATAATGTTGATTACAGATCATTAAACAAAGGCGTGATGCATGCCTGCGGACACGATGTGCATACAACTTGTTTATTAGGTGCAGCTAAAATATTGAATGAGTTAAAAGCTGAATGGGAGGGAACTGTGAAATTAATTTTTCAGCCCGGTGAAGAAAAAAATCCCGGGGGCGCAAGTTTAATGATTAATGAAGGTGTTTTAGAAAACCCTAAACCTACAGGTATTTTTGCTTTACACGTGCACCCAGGTGTGGAAGTTGGACGGTTAAGTTTCAGGGGAGGAATGATCATGGCAAGCGCAGATGAAATTTATATAACGATAAAGAGTAAGGGCGGACATGCTGCTGCTCCACAGTTTACAGCAGATACGATCTTAATTGCATCACAGCTTATTGTTAGCCTGCAACAGATCGTTGCCCGCAATAACAGCCCGTTCAATCCTAGTGTATTATCTATAACTTCTTTCCAGGGCGGAAATACCACCAATGTTATTCCAAGCGAAGTAAAACTGATGGGTACTTTTAGAGCCATGAATGAGGAATGGCGTTTTGCCGCACATGAATTAATTAAAAAACAAACCATTGAATTGGTTCATGCCATGGGAGCAACGGCGGAAATAACCATTGATGTGGGTTACCCGTTTGTAATGAATGATGAAAACCTGAATGCTTTTGCAAGAAAAAAAGGAGTGGATTATGTTGGCGAAGAAAATGTAGAAACAACCGAATTAAGAATGGGTGCCGAAGATTTTGCTTTTTATACACACCAGGTACCGGGTTGTTTTTTTAGGTTAGGTGCAGGTAATGTTGCCAAGGGAATTACAAGTGGTGTGCATACACCTACATTTAATATTGATGAAGGAGCGATTGAGATCGGGATGGGAATGATGGCGTGGCTGGGAGCAAGTACATTATCTTAAACCCTGTCGGCGGTTGCAGACCCCGACAGCGGTTAATCAGAATGAAACGTTCAATCATAACCGCCGACAGGGGTTAATCAGAATGAAACGTTCAATTATAACCGCCGACAGGGTTTATCAACCGCTGTCGGGGTTACAAAAAAATTAAAAACATTAAAATGAAAATAGCATTTCACGGCGCTGCCCGAACTGTTACAGGAAGTAAGCACCTGCTAACTTTAAATAACGGAAAAAAATATTTACTTGACTGTGGTATGTTCCAGGGACTGGGAAAAGAAACAGATGCGATGAACCGCAATTTTGGTTTTGATGCAACTACGGTAACCACAATGATACTTTCTCATGCGCATGTGGATCATTGCGGGTTGATTCCAAAACTGGTTAAAGATGGTTTTAAGGGAAAAATTTATTGTACACCTGCAACTAAAGAATTAACAGCTGTAATGCTCGAAGATTCTGCCGGTATCCAGGAAAGTGAGATAAAATATGAAAATAAAAGAAGGGCACACGAAGGCCTGCCTTACCTGAAACCTTTATACACTACGGCTGATGCACTTACTGCCTGTGACCATTTTGTTGCGGTAGACTATGATACCTGGTTTACCATAGATGAAAATATTGATGTACAATATACCGATACAGGCCATATCATTGGTAGCGCCGCCGTACATTTAAAGATCAAGGAAGAAGGGAAGATCACCCGCCTTAGTTTTAGTGGAGATGTAGGCAGGTACAGGGATGTGATATTAAGATCACCTGCCGAATTTTCTCAGGCCGACTATATTTTAATTGAATCTACTTACGGCAATAGCCTGCATGACAATGCTACTACAACACCTGACCAGTTGTTGCAATGGATTGAAAAAGCCTGCCTACAGAAAAAAGGAAAATTAATAATACCAGCATTTAGTGTGGGAAGAACTCAGGAAATATTATTTGCACTCAATCAATTGGAACTGGAAAGAAGATTGCCCGACCTGAATTATTTTGTTGATAGCCCCTTAAGTGTAAAAGCAACTGAAATAGTAAAGCATTATCCGCAGTATTTTAATAAAACCATTCAAAAAATACTGTTGGAAGATAATGACCCTTTTGGTTTTAAGGGATTAAAATTTATTCAGTCAGTTGATGAATCAAAGATGCTCAATTTCAAGGATGGGCCATTTGTTATCATCTCTGCCAGTGGCATGGCCGATGCAGGAAGGGTTAAACATCATATCAGTAATAATATTGAGAACAGCCGAAACACTATTTTATTAACAGGATACTGTGAGCCACATTCTTTAGGCGGTAAATTAATGGCCGGTGCCAAAGAAGTGAATATTTTTGGTACACAGCATGAAGTAAATGCAGAGATCGGTGCCATCCGCAGCATGAGTGCACATGGAGATTATGATGATCTTTGCCAGTTTCTTGCCTGCCAGGATCCAAAGCATGTAAAACGTTTATTTATTGTACATGGTGAATATAAAGTGCAAACCGATTTTAAAGATCGCCTGATCAGAAAAGGTTTTGTTGATGTGGAAGTACCCGAGATGCATTATGAAGTAGGATTAAGCTAAACTTCCAGTTTCTTGTCATCCCACCTAAGGCAGGATGACATGAAACCGAATATTGCGATTGCAGAACTATACCAGAAGTATTTATGATGGTATCCCTGTTTATTATTATCTGTCTGCCAAACCAACAGGGATACAAGCGCTTAATAATTTTCTGCAACAAAATAAAGCGATCAGGGAGTTTGAGAGTGATTCTCAATAAAAACGTGTTGTATTAAAGGCAGCTATATCAATTGTTGTAGTGCTTCCGCTGATCATTTCACTTACTAATTTTCCTGTACCAGTGCCCTGGGATACGCCCAGCATAGCATGTCCACCTGCAATAATAACATTGGCAATATTTGGAACTTTGCCAATGTAGGGCAATCCATCCGGGGTTACCGGCCTCAGCCCATTCCATATTTTACCGGCAGGTGGAAAATCAATTTTTAACCCGGGATAAAAATCTTTGGCCGAATCATAAATGCCCTGCATACGTTTGATCAATACTTTATTGTTGATGCCACTGAGTTCCATAGTGCCGCCAATACGTAATTGATTTCCCCAGGGAGTTATGGCGCACCTGCCATCTACCAGGATAGCGGGGTACATAATATTTTTTTCAATAAATGGATAAGTATAACTGTAACCCTTACCCGGTTGTAATAATAATTTAATGCCCATCAGTTTTGCCACTGCCGGCAACCAACTGCCTGTTGCCAAAACAATTTGGTCTGTATCAAATTTTCCCTGGTCAGTAATTATTGCATTAATTGTATTACCAGTTCTTTCAAAACCGGTTACAGTTGTGTTAAGTTGAAATTGCACGCCCCTATTTGTAAGATAATTCTTTAAAACGATCATCATTTTTCCGGGATTAAAATGACAATCATCTTTGAATAAAACTGCACCCGCAATATTTAATTCTACATTTGGTTCCAATGCCTGTACCTGTTGTGCATTCAGCCGCTCAACTTTTAATCCAAACTTTTCTGCATTATCTGCCAGGTGAAATTCGTGCTCCAGTGTTTTTTTTTGTTTGCACATCATCAGGCACCCTTTTTCTTCCATCTCAAAAACATTGCCTATTTCATTTCTCATTTCATTTATCAAATGCCTGCTGAGCTGTAGAAGTGCATTCAGGTGCGGTGCATTTTTTTCAACAGTTTTGGCATTACTGCTTTTCCAAAAATGAAAAGCCCATTGCAACAGGTTCCAATTCAATCTTGGTTTAATGTAAAACGGGCTGCTGCTGCTGATCATATGTTTAAGTCCTTCAGTAATAATTCCGGGAGAAGCCAACGGAATAAAATGGCTGGGTGACATATAACCCATATTACCAAAAGAACAACCATCGGTAATATCACCCCGATCGATCACTGTTATTTCATGTCCTTCTTTTTGTAAATAATAGGCACTGCATAAACCGATGACACCACCACCAATAATTGTAACTTTCATATTTAATCAGCTTATTTAAAATTCAATGATCATTCCTACCAGAGCAACACCAAATCCTGCTTTTTTCACTTTGTCTTTTTCAACTGATCTATTCTTTAACAGGGGATTGGTATGATTAAAATGAATGAACCTGATCTTTGCTTTTTCAGTGTCGGGTAATGAAGAAAACAGTTGTATGCTTTCTTCTACAAAGGGATGTGGTACTTCACTCATGTTTCGGCCCGGTAATTCACCATTTGCATAAAATGTTCCGTCAATTAAAGCGATATCCACTTTTTTAATTTCATTGACAATATCCCTGTCCCATTTTCCCCATTTGTCAATATCGGGGATAAATAATATTTTCTTTTTATTGCTTTCAATTACAAATCCCACTGTTTCAGAAAATTCATCACGGTGCGGCACTTTAAAGGGTGTAATATTTAAAGAAGTATTAAGACTAACGGTGCTGTCTGCCTGTAAATTTTTCAATTGAATATTCTTCAATGAAACCAGCTGGCTCCAGGGCCCGTTATTACGAATGAAAGAATCTAAACGTGGCATAACCCATACCGGAACAGACCTGGCACTCATCGCTTCACGGCCCAGTTGCATC
>JAYVUE010000116.1:0-4086 GCA_043788195.1 Chitinophagaceae bacterium | reverse complement strand
GTAACAGATCTGACCGGTCTTTTAAATTCTGGCAGGTTTTTTTTACTGCCAAAGCTTTATTTCGGGCAATATGTATGGCTGTTTCTTCAAATGTTAAACCACCAGGGTAAGACTCATCAGTATCACTAACTATTACGGTGAAAGGCACTTCGGCCCATTCCAGTAATTGCCTGCGGCGGGGAGATTGAGAAGCTAAAATTATTTTTTGCATACAACTGCAGATCAGGAATATATTTTAAAAAGCAACATCGACACAATACCTGTAAACATTATCATTTTAATCACATTACTCAATTGGTGATAATCACCGGATACCTTTGCCTGGTATAACTTACGCAGTACCCACACCAATGGAAGAATGATCAGTAAAAGACAATAAACTGCACTCCCCCACCAGCCAAACTGCAATACATAAAATTGTACAACAATTGAACCACCGGTTAGTACAATGATCCATACAGCAACAAACATTTTTGAAGCAGGCACTCCCCATACGATGGGCATGGTTTTGCATCCATACTTTGCATCGCCTTCCATATCTTCAATATCTTTTATTACTTCACGAATAAGAGAAATTACAAAAGCAAATCCTGCATAAAGCATTGTCATACGGGTAAATCTTATTTTGATATTGGGGTCCATAACATCTCCGGTACCCGGGATATAAAAAGAATTTTGATAACAGAGATATACAACAATGATCACCCAGGCGGTTAAAACAGAAATTAAAATATTACCAACCAGTAATTTCTTCTTTATTGTAACAGAATATCCAAATAATAATAAAACACAGACCAGGTTGGCCAAACCCAGCCAGAAAGTATGCCTGATAAAATCAATATAAAAACACAAAACAATCCCTATCAAAGACAAAAAAATATGCCAGACCATGGCCCATCTTCTTTTAATGATCTTATCGATCACCAGTTTTGATGGTTTGTTCACCTGGTCAATATTCATGTCAAAATAATCATTAATGATATAACCTGCGGCTGCAATTAAAACCGAAGCTATAACCAGGTAAAGAAATAAACGGAAACTAAAATGAGATTCAACCGGCGGTATTTTTATCCGCAGCAGTATGCAATAATAAAAAAGGAACTGGGTGAGTACAATAAAAAACAGGTTTGGCCAGCGGATAAGGCGAAGAAATGCAGGTATTAATTTCATAAATTATTTCTGCAACGAAAATAAACAAAGTAAAGCAATAGGCAATCAGCAATGAATAATTGGTAATTTGTAAAGTGCTTCAGGTATTGAGTTGCCGTCTGGCATCCAGTATCTTCTTCCCCGTGTTATTTTGCAGCAACGGCTGTATCCAGGTTCCAATGACCATTTAGTTTCATTACTTTTTCTATAACATCCCTTGCACAACCATTACCCC
Organism: Chitinophagaceae bacterium; assembly: GCA_043788195.1. Taxonomy (GTDB): domain Bacteria; phylum Bacteroidota; class Bacteroidia; order Chitinophagales; family Chitinophagaceae; genus Ferruginibacter. The sequence continues at coordinate 2,702 of JAYVUE010000116.1, read as the reverse complement.
CGTTGCTATTTGAAATGTAAACAGCAAGCTGTTTTATCTCTGATACTGCATCAGCCGGGCAGCAAGGCAGTGCTACCAGCTGCATTGCAGAATGATCAGGGATATCATCACCCATGAACAATATTTCATTCCATTGTAAGTGATGTTGTTCGACATAGCTGGTCAATTTTTCTTTTTTATTCTCAACTTTTAAATATACATCTGTGACGCCTAATTTTTCAAGGCGTTGTTTTACTGCATCATCACTGCCTCCGGAAATTACCAGAACCCTGTATCCTTTTTTAATTGCGAGCTGCAAGGCATACCCATCTTTTATGTTCATTTGCCTGGCCTGCTGACCATCGGCCAGTACCAGTAAATTACCATCAGTTAATACCCCGTCAACATCGAAAACGAAGGTTTTGATGGGTTTGAATTTAGACAGAACATTCATGGTTGATATAGTTAATGTAGTTGATAAAGTTAATAAAGTTGATAAGGTTAATAAAGTTATCGTGTAGTAAGTCTTCTGCCTTTATCAACCTTATCAAGGTTGTCAACTCTTCACTTTATTTCTTATTATCCCTCCACTCATACACCCACTTACTTTGGATCATCTCAAGGTGCCCTTCAGTGCTTTCTTCGGCTTTGCCCGCAAATTTAGGGATTTCCATTACCCATTTGTGAAGATCTGTGAACCGGATCCGGTATATTTTACTTTCACCAAATTCATCACCAAATCGTTCATACAACTTCATGGCAATGTCTTCATGATCGGTCCAGTGAATAGGCGGTTCAAATGTCATTTTAATTTGATGATTTGATGATTTGGCAATTTGGTGATTTATTAATTTTAAAGAGTACTAAATGAAACTAACGATTTTCGGTTCGCTGCATCACCAAATCAGTTAATCACCAAATCATCAAATCATCAAATCGATATTACTCTCCCAAAAACTGTGTCTGATCCGGCAACGTAACAATAACTTCCCCATTTCCGTTTTCCAGTAGCACACATTGGCAACCCAGTCTTGAATTGATCCTTGGGTTTACTGCCCGGTCAATAAAATCTTCTTCCTTATCAGTCAGGTCTTCTAAAAAAAAATCTCCCTGCCCAACATACAAATGACAGGTACTACAGGCGCATACGCCACCACAGTTATGATGTAATTCTATTTCATTCAATAAAGCAACTTCCAAAAGCGATTGATTTGGCTTTATATCCTTTAGCGTAATGGGATCCAGCCCTTTTTGTTCAAACTTAAATGTTATACTATACATTTTGCAAATTTCGGGTTGCAAACCTATTAAAAATTACCAATTAAGGAAAATATAAATGCTCATATGAAAAAAATATTGAAACTTATCAACTTATACTTGTAAAGCCGGTATGGTTTTATTAATTTTCATTAAAATAGTTCAAGTTTTTTGTGATGCCTTACCGGATATTTTATACAGTAGTGATCCTTTTACTTTTTGCCTGTAATGGTAACAGTGATAAAAAAACAGCAACCAATAAAACGGATACAGTTGTACAAAAAAAAGAAAGAACAAAAGATCAACCTGCTGAAACCGGCAATAGGAAACCTCCCATCATTAATATTGTAGATACTGTATCTACAAAAAGAATTGTTATTTGTATGAAGGATAGTGCAGCAAATTACGACCGGATAAAAATTAAACTGGCACTGATCTTTGGAACAAAATTGGCCGAAATGTTTAAAAAAAATAAGATCAAACCTGATGGAGCACCAATAGCCTGGTACAAAAATCAAAAATCTCCTTTTTATTTTGAGGCCGGGATTCCTGTAAATAAAAGACCCACCAAATTAATAAAAGGGGTTTTTATCAGGGAAATTTATGCAGACAGTATTATACTGGCACATTTTTACGGTCCTTATGATCTTATTCCAAAAGGATATGAGGCAATTAAAGAATGGATAAAAGATAACGGAAAGTTGGCTAAGGGTGCACCTTACGAAATATACATAACTGACCCAATTGATAAAAAAGGAAAGCCTGCTGATCCCTATAAAGTGCAAACTGATATTGTTTTTCCGAGAAAATAAAAGATCATTACCAAGCCCAAAATTTAACTGCTCATTATACTGTCAGTTAATTTAAGATAGATGTTTTTGAGTTTTTTGTGTGCATCCAGCAAACGTAAATGTTTGTCAAGCGTAACCATGTCATTCCTGATCGCAGGCCCGGTTTGTACTGCTGCCGGTGAATGGGAGCTTATCCGATCGGCAGTTTCTTTGATCAATGGTATCAACATTGCAAAATCAACATTTTCTTTTTGACAAAATTCTTCGGCCAGGCAATAAAGATGATTGGTGAAATTACTTACGATCACAGCTGCTACGTGGAGTTTCAACCGCTCTTCATCATTTGCTTTTGCAACAGTGGTAGAAATTGTTTTAGCAAAATCTTCCAGTAAAGTAATGGCTTCTTCGGTATTTGCATCTACCAGTAAAGGGATGTCAGCAATCGTATCCATCTCCTTTCGCAGGCTTTGTAAAGGATACAGTACGCCATAATTAATTGAAACTTCTTTTAAAACATTTTTTGATATTGAACCGGCGGTATGTACAACCAATTTATTGCCCAGGTGAAAAAGCGTATTCAATTCATACAATGCGTTATCCCTAACCGCTATAAGATACAGATCTGCATTGGTTTCAATTGTGCCGGAATAATCAGCAAACTTGCACTGTAGTTCA
>JAYVUE010000115.1:0-15511 GCA_043788195.1 Chitinophagaceae bacterium | reverse complement strand
TCATCTTCAGCCTTTCAAATTAGTAATCTGTATTCTATTGCGCCAACTCTTTTTGCAGTAAACTAAATCGTTGCAGCTTTTTAATGTATTGATATCATTACCAGTTCCAGTATTTCTTTATAGCAGCTTATTTCGCTACTAACAAAGTAGCCCGAGCGGCTAACATTGCATTTGCGTACATTGGGGCTTGACCAGGGAACTTCAACATTTTATCTCTATTGTACATCGGCTTTGGGGTTGACCGTTTATTAATTTTGTTCTCTTTTTAAATAAAAAATCGTTCCTTTAATTGTGCTTTGCAGTTGGGCTTGACCAGCATCAAATCCCCAACGTCGGTAATGCACGCACCTTGTAGGCTATACACTGAAGTACTTCTAAAATTACTAGTTATGAAAAAGGCAGTCATACTTATATTTTTTCTTTGTCTTCACATTGGCTTATATTCTCAAAATTCAAATACTTATGAGGTGTATGCAATTCAATTTGGACAATCTTGGTTTATGAAACTCTCAGAAGCAGCTGTCGGAGCTTCTGACAAAGATAGCATTGAAGGTTGCAATATGTTTTGGTTATTAAAAGGAAAAGAGAAAATTATATTGGTTGATGCGGGCTTTCTCAAGAACGAGTATACTAACGAAGATCATAATTGGGACAACCCTAAGTATATAAGACCTGATAGCGCCCTGTTAAGGATGAATATAGCTGCAGACGATATTACCGACATTATTATCTCTCATCCGCATTGGGATCACATAGGAGGAATTGGTTTATTCCATAAAGCCACCATTTGGATGCAGAAAGATGATTATGATTATTTCGTAGGGGCTGCCTGGCAAAAGAATGGTTTTTCAGATGGGTTTTACAAGAAAGACGTTCAGCAAATTGTATCGATTAATTTAGAAGGAAGACTTAATTTAGTAAAGGGAGATAGTATTGAAATCATTCCGGGCATAAGGGTTTTCATTGGTTCGAAGCATACTTGGGAATCGCAATATGTGTTAGTGAATACTAAAACAGACAAGGTGTTAATTGCTTCAGATAATATCTGGTTTTATTACAACCTTAATCATTTGTTGCCTATCCCAAAATACACTTTCGATCCATCAGCTTATGTTCAGCAAATGAAAAGAATGAAGATTTTGCAGCCGGATTCGAACCTAATTATACCCGGCCATGATGCAATGATATTTTCCAGATTTTCTGAAGTTGCAAAAGGTATAGTTAAAATAAGATAGCTATATAATGATTACAAAGTACAGCTAACATTATATTGCTGCAATATGCGGGTGAATTTTTTATTAATAAGTTGATTGAAGCCACCAAATCTTATTAGTTTACACAACATTTATGTAAACTCAAATCATACTAAAACATGCCAGACAAATTTCTGCTTTACGGTGCCAATGGTTATACTGGCGTATTAATTGCAAAACTGGCAGCAACTTATAACCTTCAACCCATACTTGCCGGGCGGACAGAAGCTCATATAAAGCCCTTAGCAGATGAACTACAACTACCCTACCGCGTTATTGATTTGAATGATGCCGAAAAACTCAGCAAGGTATTGTCTGCAGTTAAACTGGTATTACATTGTGCAGGGCCTTTCATTGACACTGCCAAACAAATGATAAAGGCCTGCCTTGCAACCGGTGTTCATTACCTGGATATTAATGGCGACATTTCAGTTTTTGAAATGCTGAAAACATATGATAAAGCAGCAAAAGGAAAAAATATCATGGTGATGCCAGGTGTAGGATTTGATGTTGTTCCTACAGATTGCATAGCACTACAATTAAAAAATAAAATGCCGGATGCCATATATTTAAAACTGGCATTTGCTTCGGTGGGCGGCGGCTTATCACATGGTACGGCAACAACAATGGCTGGTAAGATAGGTGAAGGTGGGGCGATAAGAGAAGAGGGAATAATTCTTAGAAAACCATTGGGACAAAAAGGAATGTGGGTTGATTTTATTGAAAAAAAGATATTCGTTATGTCTATTCCCTGGGGAGATATTTCCACTGCCCATTTCACCACCCGGATACCCAATATTGAAACATATACCGGTATAGCCCCAAAAATTTACCGGATATTGAAATTTCAATGGGCATTTAATTGGTTATTACGTACAGAACTTATTCGTAACATTATCAGGAAAAAAATAAATGCAAAACCAGCTGGGCCCAGTGATGAACAAAGAATTAATGGCAAAAGTTTTGTTTGGGGAGAGGTTAACAATGCAGCAGGCAAATCAATCCAGGCCTGCATTAGCTGCCCGGATGGCTATACATTAACGGCTCACAGTAGTTTACTGATCACAAAAAAAATACTGGAAGGAAATTTTAAAGTGGGATATCAAACACCTGCTGCAGTTTATGGAGAAGAACTAATATTTGAATTACCGGGCACTAAAAAATTATTGTAACTTAGGATTTGCTTTTACTTTATTCTTCTTCTCAATCAATTACTTTTATAGCTCACTATTTTAAATTCTTAAACAAGATCATCATGAAAAAATATTTATTTCTGATCGCATTTATTTTTTATTGTGGAAAAATTGTCGTTGCACAAACTGATGCCGAAATCAGTTTAATAAAAAATGAAGGGTTAAACAATTCCAAAGTCATGGAGATCGCATTTCATTTAACCGATGTCAGCGGACCAAGGCTAACCAACTCACCAGGTTTTTTTAGGGCTGCCAACTGGGCCAAAGATGAATTATCTAAAATGGGATTAGTAAATGCAACACTTGAACCCTGGGGTGATTTTGGAACAGGTTGGGAACAAACCCGGTGCTATGTTGCAATGACGGCACCATACTTTACCCCTATTATTGCCATACCCCGTGCATGGACGGGAAGTACGCCTGGTAAAAAAACAATGCATGGATAGGTGGTTCTTATTAATGCAAAAGATTCTGTTGAATTGTATCAGAATTATTCAGGCAAAATAAGCGGCAAAATTGTAATGTTCTATTCTTCAGATTCATTACATCCTTCATTTACAGCAGATGGTGATCGTTTGGCAGATAGTACATTGACCAAAATGGCTAATGCAAAACCTGATACTTCAAGAGGAGTTGGAGGTCAAAGAAACGGGAATAATGCTCAAATGACCGCCAGGCGCCAACAACAGGCATTACAGCGTCAGATGGGCAATTTTTATAATGCAGAACAACCGGCACTGGTATTAAGTATGAACCGCAATGGTAATGACGGAACCTTATTTGTACAAGGTGGGGGATCTTCAGTAAAAGATGCTGAGAATAACTATGCCTACGTGATGTTGTCAAGTGATGATTATCTGCGTATACAGCGTTTAGTTAGTGCAGGGCAAAAAGTTGAATTGGAAGCCGACATTAAAACAAAATTCTACACAAATGATATTAAGGGATATAATGTAGTAGCTGAAATTCCGGGAACAGATCCCGTATTGAAAGATGAGATTGTTATGATCGGTGGCCATCTCGACAGCTGGCAAGGGGCAACAGGGGCAACTGATAATGCTGCAGGATGTGCAGTGATGATGGAAGTAATGCGTATTATTAAAGCAACTGGTTTACAACCCAAAAGAACTATCCGTATAGCTTTATGGAGTGGTGAAGAGCAAGGATTACTGGGTTCCAGGGCATATGTAAAAAATCATTTTGCTGATCCTGTAGATATGATATTAAAACCTGATCATGGAAAAATTGCAGCATACTATAATTTAGATAACGGTACCGGTAAAGTGCGGGGTATCTATTTACAAGGTAATAAAAATGCAGGGCCCATCTTTGAAAAATGGCTGGAACCATTCTATGATCTTGATGCCAAAACTGTTACTATAAATAATACCGGTGGAACCGATCACCAGTCATTTGACGGTGTTGGGATTCCGGGATTCCAGTTCATCCAGGATCCGATAGAATACGATACACGAACTCATCATACCAATATGGATACTTATGATCACCTGGTACCGGAGGATCTAAAACAGGCAGCTTCTGTTATTACTGCATTTGTTTACAATACTGCACAAAGGAATGAAAAAATTCCAAGAAAGGATCTGCCAAAACCAAGGGGAAATAATGCGGGAAGGAATTTTTAATAAATACAATTATAAAAAACAGGGACACAAATATGGCGTCCCTGTTTTTTATTTAATTTGCAAGAGGTAAAAAAACTATTTTTCTTTTGCAACTGTTAATCGCGTAAATTCTGAACCGCTGAATATTTTAGATAATTTATTATCGTTGGTCTTCACCCACTCAGGAATATGACTTTCAGAAACAATACGCCAGAAATTTTTTGATTTCAGATCATCGTAATCAGGTGATTTTACAAAAATTCCAACGATTGTATTGCGCTTTTTGAATTCGATCTTAACAGGAGTTTTAGCCAGGTGCGTTGGCTCCAAAAACTTTGTAATCATTTCATTAACCATGTTGTAATTTCTTACAAATGTAGGCTAAATAAGGCTGCCAGCCGAATATATTTATTTTAGCAAACTATTGAATATTAAAAAAATAGAAAATTAACCTGTTGGCAAAGTTAAATATCACTAAATATCTTTAGCCATTTCTATGATATATTTTAAATAATCACGGCTTTCAGACCAGGAATTGTATTTAGTGAGTAGAAAAATCTTCAGCTCAATACTAACCACTTATGATTATCAGAAAAATTATTTTTTGTTTGTTAAATTCTGTAACAAATAGCATTAATATTCATCCCGGCTCCCACTGATGCAAATAAAACAATATCACCTCTATTTACCTGATGTTCCGGAACCTGTCCCCTTCTAACAATGTCAAATAAAGTAGGTACTGTTGCCACCGAACTATTCCCTAAGTAATGAATACTCATTGGCATAATATTTTGCGGCACCTGGTTGATATTGTACAATTTGTACATTTCTTTTATAATGCTTTCATCCATTTTTTCATTAGCCTGGTGTATAAATATTTTCTTAAGATCAAGAATATCAATACCGCTTTTGTCGAGACATTCTTTCATAGCTAACGGTACATATTTCAATGCATATTCATACACTTTTCTTCCCTTCATCTTTATATAACGGATACCCGGATCCGAATTTGGATAATAAGACTTGCCCATGTTCAGATAAGATATCTCATTACCACTATGAGATTGAACACAGCTTGCAATAATACCGCTAGTTGTTTCAGCAGATGATTTTGCCTCAACAATGCAGGCGCCCGCACCATCCGAAAATATCATGCTGTCGCGGTCATAAGGATCAATAACCCTGGATAAAGTTTCTGTACCTATTACCAGGCATTTCTTGGCAATACCAACCCTAATAAAAGCATCTGCCTGAATCACTCCCTGCATCCAACCAGGGCAACCGAACAAAACATCATAAGGAACACAGGAAGAATTCCTGATCCCCAATACATGCTTTACTCTTGATGCAAGTGAAGGCACAGCATCTGTCTGAATGGTATTTGTAATTACATTGCCAAAATTATGAGCTAAAATAATCTGGTCAATTGTTTCAGGATCACAGCCAGCATCTTCAATTGCATTTTTTGCCGCAATGGAAGCCATATCAGAAGCATTCATATCTGCTGTTGCATAACGCCGTTCTTCGATACCTGTGATCTGTTTAAATTTTTCAACAATTAATTTTGGTTCAATCTCGATTGGTTTATTGTCTTCCCCATAAAAAACATGTCCCCTAAAATCAAGATTTGTTTTTATAAAAGGAGGTATAAAACTACCTGTTCCCGTTATTACGGTTGAAATAGAATGCATAAAAAAAATTAAACACAATAAAAAGGCCGGCAAAAGCTGATGCTAAAGTTATCAAAAAAATAATGACTAAAAAAATTTCATTACTATTATTACAAGTTTTGTACATTTAGCTTACTGCTAAATTTCAATAAAATCAAATGTTTCGAGTTAAAAAGAAATGTTACATTTTAGTGTTTATGTATTTTTCAATTTCATCTGTAAAGGCTCAAATTGTAAATATTGAACGAGCCCGTATGCAATCAGATACTACCGGATGGATGGGCTCTGCAGGGGCATCTATTTCACTTACTCAAAATGTAACCCAAATTTTTTCTGCCGATCTTGATGCCCACATTCAATATAAATCTAAAAAGAGTTTATTCCTTTTTCTTGGTAGTTATGGTTTTTTAAAAGGTGACGGTAAAAAATTAATTGACAATACATTTTTCCACTTCAGGTATAATTACAAAATAACTTCAATTCTGCGGTGGGAAGTATTTACACAATTACAACAAAATGTGATCGCTAATATAAGATCAAGATACCTGCTAGGAACAGGTCCAAGGTTTAAAATCTTATCAACAAATCTGATCCGGCTTTATGCTGCCACATTGATAATGTATGAAAGAGAAAAAGAAAAAAATGTCAATGGAACATTGCACACCGACTTCAGAAGCAGTAGTTATATCTCATTTACTATTACGCCTAATAAAATGCTGGAAATTATCAGTACCACATTTTTTCAGCCGTTATTAAATAACTGGAACGACTACCGCATTCTAAATCAGGCAAGCTTAAGGGTAAAAGCCGGAAAAAAATTATCGCTCAGGATCAATTGGAACTACCTGAATGATAGCTACCCTGTTGCAGGCATACCTTCTGTTAGTTATACTTTAAGTACAGGATTTAACTACGATTTTTAATTGAACCCAGAATATAATAATAAAACAAATGCTATGTTAAATAAAGCTTCAATTATTTTTTTAGTGCTGTTTTTTTCATTGCCATTGCTAATGAAAGCCCAATCAATTTGTTCAATTCCAGCCTATACAGCTTATGCAATACCCACAGAAGAAAGTAATGAAGACGGAGAAAGCCAAATGTTTACAAAACAGAATGGTTTACAAAACTGGACAGATAGTAAACAGGAAATACAATTCTATTTTAATTTACGAAACAAAGGTATTCTCCATCTTGCTTTTTTGATGAAAAATGATATCGCAGGAAATAAGTTATCAGTTACTGTAGCCGGAAAAAAATTTACAGTTAACATCCCCTTATCTAAAGTTTTTGTTCGTACTGCCATTGGTTCTGTTGAGATCAGTGACACAGGATTTTATGTAATTACGCTTTCTGCTAAAGAGAAAAAAGGAAAAACAATTGCAAATATTAAATCGCTTGAGCTTAGTGGTAATGCAGTAAAAAATATACATTTCAATTCAACAACAAGAAGAAATGCAGCCTCTGTACATTTGTTTTACCCTTTACCAGACAGTTTAAAAATTGTTTCGTTCTATAACGAGATCACGATCCCGAAAAATGCTGATATACTACACAGTTATTATATGGCCTGTGGATTTGCACGAGGTTATTTTGGTATACAGGTAAACAGCCCCACAGAAAGAAGAGTAATTTTTTCTGTTTGGGATGCAGGCAATGAAGCCAATGACAGAAGTAAAGTTGCCACTGAAAATAAAGTTCTGTTAATGGCAAAAGGCGAAGATGTATTTGCCGATGGATTTGGTAATGAAGGAACGGGTGGACATAGCCATTGGATCTATAACTGGAAAGCGGGAACAACATATAAATTTTTAGTAACAGCTGCAACTGACAGTGCCACTTCAACTACAAGTTATGCGGCGTATTTTTTTATTCCAGAAACACAAAGATGGAAGTTGATAGCTTGTTTTAAAGCCCCAAAAGACGGCAAGTCAATACGAAGATTATATTCTTTTGTTGAAAATTTTGATGGCAGTAACGGTCAATTGTATCGCAAAGCTTTTTTTGGTAATCAATGGATCAGAAAAGAAGATGGTGAATGGAAAGAATTAACACAAAGTACTTTCAGTTATGATGCTACTGGAAAAGCCGGTGATAGAATAGATTATGGGGGTGGAGTTGATAGTAATAAATTTTATTTGTGGAACGGGGGTTTTGTAAATGCCAATGCAAAATTTGCGGATGTATTTACACGGCCATCCAATAATCAAAAACCAATTATTGATCTATATAAAAATGCAGATAGTTTACTTGAAGCTATAAAAGAAAAAGATATCATCCTGGAAATGATTCGATCCGGGCAAACTGATACTACCGGAAGCAGTAATGGGTTGTATTATAAAATCATAAAAGAAGGTACAGGTGATTTTATATCAATAAATGATACAGTTGTTATACACTACAAAGGAACAATGGTGAATGGTCATATTTTTGACGAGACAAAAGACAAACCGTCCACTTTTCCATTAAAGCGACTCATTAAAGGATGGCAGATTGGCCTGCCTTTTTGCAGGCAGGGAGGTAAGGTACGTCTTATAATTCCCTCTAATTTAGCCTATTCTATAAGGAATCGTGGCGAAATACCTCCTAATAGTCCCCTGATCTTTGATATTGAAGTAGTAGAAGTAAAGAAAGGAACATAAAACTATTCCTGTCATATTAATAAATATGTAGTACCTTTGCATATTATTTTACAACACAATACAATTAAAAATGGAAACAAAACAACAAGGTACCGTTAAATTTTTCAATGCAGAAAAAGGATTCGGTTTTATTAAGCATGACGATTCTAACAAAGAAACTTTTGTACACGTTAGCGGATTGAATGGCGAAATTAAAGAAGGCGACAAAGTTGAATTTGACTTGCAGGAAGGTAAAAAAGGAATGAACGCAGTTAATGTAACTGTGGTAGGTTAATAGAAATGATCAAAACCTTTTAGGGCTACACGCTAAGTGTAGCCTTTATTTTTTCACTCATCCGCGGTGAACACTTTTCACTAATTTTTGTTAAAAATAACTGGCTGTTTTATAAAATACCAGGTTAGTTAATAAATTTACAAAAAAAAATCATGAAGCAAATTATATTAATATTAATTGGCGTTATAATTATATCTACGGCATTTTCCCAAACCAATGTCATGGATCAGAAAACTACAAACAAAATTGTACTTTCCGAGGGACAAAAGATTATAGTTGAAACCAATATTACAATGGAAGCCAGCCTAAGCCCGGGAATGGATATGACAGGTAACACCAGTAGTGCAAGTACATTGGAAATGAAAACCGGAACTGATTCAAGCTATACGATCAGCAATACACTAACAAAAGTTAAACTGAATATGGATATGATGGGACAATCCAATTCATTTGATTCAGATAAAAAAGAAGACAGGGAAAGTGAAATTGGCAAAGATATGGCTGATAAACTCAATAAGCCTGTTGACATTTCTATTAATAAATTAACAGGTAAAATTTTACCAGATAACAAAACTAACAGTAAAAAAAGCGATGATCAAATAAATGGTGCCGGGGGGCTTTTAGGTATATTTTCCGGTAATGCTGAAGATGCAGTTGTTTCGGAAGCCTTTTCCCTGTTGCCACAGGGAAAAAAAGTTGGTGATACATGGACAGATTCTACAATTGAAAAAAACAATAAAGTAGTACGTGTTTATACACTGAAATCAATTAAAGATAATGATGCTACTATTCAATTAGATATAATCAGAGATGCGACTACTACAATTGAACAACAAGGCATGTCGATGGATTTTACAAGTACAACTAAAACAAAAACAGATATTATTACAGATATTATTACCGGGCTTGTAAAAACAAGAACTTCACAGTCTGATATTTCGGGAAGCATGCAGGTGATGGGGCAATCAATGCCAATAACAGCTAAAACAACTTCAACAAGTACTTACAAATAATTAATATCTTATTACTTTTTAAGCAACAGGTTAACAACTGTTGCTTTTTTATTTCACAAGACCCTTTGGGCAACTGCTATTATTTTTCCATATCCTTTTTCCTGAATAAATAAAACGATATGGAAACCAGCTGTAGTATTTCCGGGAGGCAATTGAAGTACACAGGTTCCGGTTTTGCTTTTAAACTGATTGCTGCTAAAATCCCTTACAATATTATAATTGTACATTTTAATCCCCGTGTTTTCACCTGCTTTGATCTGCGTAAAAGCTTTATCCTGAACCAATGCCGCGTAAATATTTGTATTAGCCACAAAAAGATCTACTGTATAGTCAATGATGATCCTGCTATCATTAGTTTTAGTTTTAATTATGTTGATATTTATTGGCGGAATTTCATTTAGTATATCAGGCATCATTTCTGCAATCTTATCCTTATCACTTCCTACCAATTGTTTTTGCCCGTTAATGATAAGTTGTGGTGTGTATACAGATTCAAGATTAAATTTTGAAGCATATTCATTTTGTCGTTGAGTATATTTTTGGTTACTAAAAGGATCGACCCAACCCAGGCGGTTCCAATAATCAACATGAAAAGAAAGAGGTATAATTTGTTCATCCTTTTGCAGCACATAAGTCTCCAATATCTTATCTGCTGCCGGGCAACTACTGCATCCCTGGGAAGTAAATAATTCCATTACAACAAAGCTTTTTTTTTCTGCTTTACCTGTCATAGTAATTATAAATTTCTTTTTTTCAGAAAATGATATCAAAATAAAACCAACTGCTGCCATTGCAACAATACAAAGTGAAAGAATAAATTTTTTCATAAATTATTTTAATAAAGTACGAAGGTAGAAAAACAAAAGTTTGCCGTAGATATTACATTAACGTTTTGTTTGCAGCCAAAAATACCCTGCAGCAGTTGTAAGGCAGATACCTCCAATGATCCACCAAAGGATATTAAAGCCTACAATATGGACCAACTGTGTTCCGCTTGTACTGCCAATTACCTGTGCAGCACTCCAGGCCATTGTATAAAGTGCTGCATATTGGCCACGATTTCCTGAAGAACTTCGGGAAATATAATATGAATTCATAAAAGGCATGGCGATCATCTCAGCAAATGTTACCAGGATAGTTGCTGTGGCAGCAATCAATAACCCATTTGCCAATGGAATGTTTAGTACAAAATAAGAGATGGCCATCATTACTGAACCATAAGCCATTAACCTAAGGTATGGTCGCTTACCTTCGAGTTTAAAAACAATAACCATTTCAAACAAAGCGATAAGTATACCATTCATAGCCATCACAATCCCGATCCAGAATTCATTTAATTTCAACCCCTCTTTAAAAAAAAGAGGAATTGTGGTGAACAATTGAAAGAAACAAATAGCAAATAACAATTGCAGGCCGATAAAATAAATAAATATTTTATCCCGGTATGCCGAAGTTGCTTTGATAGTTGGTCTGTTTTCTTTAGGCTTATGTTGTTGTTGTTTCCAGGTTACTTTTGGCAGTAACCATAACAGTAAGATCGCAGCTGTAATATTAGTAATACCATCTACCCAAAAAAGTAAATGATAATTAATGGAGGCCAAAAAACCTCCTAAAGCACTACCTACTGCCCACCCCATATTAATGGCCAGCCGCACAACTGAAAATGATTGTGTTCTGTTCTCAGCTGTACTGTAATATGCTATTGCAGTAGCATTAGCCGGCCTGAAGGATTCGTTTACCATACTCAGAAAAAAAGTGCAAATACAAATGGACAAATAAGAAGACATTTGCCCGAGTGTAATAAATAATATCCCTCCAAAAAATAAAGAAGAAAACTGTGTATAATAAAATCCAAACCTGTCACTGATCTTCCCACCCATAAATGCACCTACTAATGAACCCGTACCATATATACCTACTACCCATCCACCTTGCTGTGTTGTGTAACCTATATGCTTACAATACAAGGTCATAAAGGGAAGTACCATTGTACCGCTCCTGTTAATCAACATTACAGTACCAAGCAACCACATTCTGCGGTTTAATCCGGTATAAGCATTTTTATATAGGTTGATAGTTGCAGTCAGCATAATACTCCGGCAAAATTATTTAACAATTAAAGAATTGCAATGATACCCAACTTGTAATTTTTAACTGATTGTAAAACCTGTAGTTTTAGGAATAGCATCAAAACAAGGATGGAATATATCGGGCGGTGCGGTCATTTTTCTGAGTTGGGTATCCATCCACGCACCATCAATAGTTATCAATGCTGCCATCCTGTCCCCGTTTTTCCATATCTCCTGTTGCATGGTCCATTTGCGATGATCTTTGGACATTTTGTCCAAAAAAAGGCTGACGATTATCTCATCACCAAATTTTATTTCTTTTTTAAAAACACATTCTTCTCTCAACAGGATAGGCCCAATATGATATTGTTGCATCAATGGTACAGTAATTCCGTTTTCGGATAAAAAACTCATACGGCTATACGCACCCATATCGTAATATTTTGAATGCAGTACATGAAAATTGGGATCCAGGTCAGACCAGCGGATCTCTATTTTTTTGATAAAACTGTCCATCAGATAAATTTATCTGTATAAAATATCATAATATTCTTTCGCCATCCTGTTACTATCAAACTGCCAGCGCACATCCAGCATTCCGTTCTTTACGATCTGTCGCCATACATCAAAATTATCATAGTATAAAGGCAACACCTGGTTTTCTAAAACAGCATATATTTTTTCAAGATCATATTCATCCTGTTCATGTACACTCATAGACTCATAATCAACAGGCGGAACCACAAAACCATTATTACCATGATTGATAAATTCGCAGATCCATCCATCATTGGTACTACAATTTACTGCTCCGTTCATAGCTGCCGTCATACCACTGGTACCACTGGCTTCCCTGGGCACTCTTGGATTGTTTAACCAAAGATCTGCAGCCTGCTTTAATCTTTTACTCAATCCCAGTTCATAGCCAGTACACACGGCTACGTTATCATAGTTTTTACTTAGGTGAACAAGATTATTAAAATCACTTATAGCCGGGTAATCAACCGGGTAGGGTTTACCTGCCCAGATTATTTGAACAGGATATTTTTTATTGCTGAGCAATGCCTCAAATCTTTCTTCATCCCTTGTAATTAATTCAGCCCTTTTGTAACCGGCAAAACGACGTGCCCAAACAATAGTAAATATTTTTTTATCAAATAATTTTCCTGTCTGATCAGCTACAATATCAAATGCCCGTTTCTTTAAATGTAATTTTCGGTCATCAAATCCTTCATTGTTATGAACCTCCATAAAGTGGTACAACTGCTTATCTGCCCAATACTGCCAGTTTTGTGCATTAGTAATCGCTTTTATTTCACAAATACCTTCATATTTTTTCCAGAGTTTACGGCTTACTTCGCCATGTAGCTTACTTACACCATTTGCCAATTTTGCAAAACGCAGTGCAGCCAGCGAATGATTAAACAAATCTCCTTCCATACCAGTAAGTTCTCTTACTTTTTCAAGTTTCATACCGCAGAAATAGCTCATCTTTTCACAAAGAAATATATCATGCTTTTCATTACCTGCTTCTTCAGGCGTATGTGTGGTAAAGACCAATCGTTTTTTTACATCTTCAACATTTCCATATTTAGCCAACAGGTAAAATGCGGAACTAATGGCATGTGCTTCATTTAAATGATACAGTTCTGGGTTAAAATTAATTTCATCCATCAGCTTTGCTCCTCCAACACCAAGCAAAATAAATTGTGCAACTTTTGTTGCCACATTAGCATCATACAATCTGTGTGAAATAGTTTGAGATACATAATCATTTTCAGGCAGGTCTGTACTTAATAAAAAAAGCGGGGCACTTTTAAATGTCTCAGGATTCAAATACCATACTTTAACCCATACAGGATGTTCATGAATATCAATTTGAAATTTGATCCCTGTATCTTCCAGAAAGTTATATATCTTTTCATTCCACTGTACCTGAAGTGTTTGGTCCTGGTTGCGGGCCTGATCGTAATAACCATACTTCCATAAAATACCAATACCCACCAGGTTTTGCCTGAGTTCATATGCACTACGCATATGTGAGCCACTTAAAAAACCCAAGCCACCGCTGTAAATTTTTAGGGGTTGGTGAATAGCAAACTCCATTGAAAAATAGGCAATACGTTTACTAAATTGTTCATCAATAGGATAAGGGATCTGGAAAGAAGAAAAACTCGTCATTAATACCTGATTTATTGAAGGCGCAATATAAATGGAAAAATTAATAATCTGTCCTTCGTCAAAAAATTATGTATCCTTAATACACTTTTTATTAACATTGAATACCAGCGGTCCCGGGAGTTATTATTAATCAGCGGTACGGGATAAATCGTATTAAGCAAAATCCCTGCAAAAGCGAAGATTTAATATTCGTTACTATTTTTATTATGCCAGGCTGTAATCTTTTCTGTTGCCACCTATCAGTTATTGGGGTGGTTCTCATAACAATTCAAAAAAACGGTACACTTGAAAGAAAATATTTTCGGTGCGGGTTATCAGTTAATACTAATAAAAGAAAAAAATAATACTGCAATTGTTCTAAAAAATACAATATTGTTCAATTGGCAATTTATTTGGCATTATCGAATTTAATTTTTAGGTTTGTCTAAATTTAATTTTTGACAGTATGAACTATACTACCAGCGAGGAGAATTATATCAAAAGTATTTATCACCTGCAGCAGGAAACGGGAACAGTAAACACTAACTCCCTGGCGGCTGAAATGCAAACCAGGCCTGCTTCAGTAACTGATATGCTTAAAAAATTAAAAACGAAAAAATTGCTGCAATATGAAAAATACAAAGGTTTTAAACTAAATGATAATGGTAAAAAGATCGCATTAAATGTTGTTCGAAAACATCGGCTTTGGGAGTTTTTTTTAGCTAATAAACTAGGTTTTGAATGGGATAAGGTACACGCAATTGCTGAAGAGCTGGAACATGTAAGCAGTAATGAATTAATAGAACGTTTAGAAATTTTCCTGGGCAACCCGGCTTTTGATCCCCATGGTGATCCCATCCCCGACAGCAAAGGGAAAATACCACAATTAAAACAACTAAACCTATTATCATTACAACTACACCAAAGTGCTATGGTAAGTTCTGTTACCAACCAAACACCGCAAATGCTGGAGATGCTTAAGCATTATCATATTATTATTGGCACATCGCTGAAAGTAATAAAAAAATTTGAGTTTGACGGATCACTTGAAATTAAAGTTTTCAAAAAGGCCGCCTGCATTATCAGTGAGCAGGTAGCAAAAAATGTTTTTGTTCATTATGATTAATAAAAAATACTACGATACTTCTTTAAGTGAGGTACACGGGAGCATCGATACCACAGCTAAAAAAATGGGGTGGAAAAGAATACTTTCTTTTATGGGCCCTGCTTATTTAGTAAGCGTAGGCTATATGGACCCCGGTAATTGGGCAACAGACCTTGCGGGTGGAAGTAAATTTGGTTATACACTGATCTGGGTTTTATTGATGAGCAATTTGATGGCTTTG
This sequence comes from Chitinophagaceae bacterium, assembly GCA_043788195.1. Taxonomy (GTDB): domain Bacteria; phylum Bacteroidota; class Bacteroidia; order Chitinophagales; family Chitinophagaceae; genus Ferruginibacter. Next base: position 269 of record JAYVUE010000115.1, on the reverse strand, counting down.
CTTTTGCAAGGCCTGTCTGCAAGACTTGGAATTGTAAGAGGAAGAGATCTTGCTCAAGCTAACAGAGAAGCATACCCCAGGGTTGTTAACTTTTTTTTATACCTGTTGGCAGAGATCGCTATTGCAGCTTGCGACCTGGCGGAGGTACTCGGCATGGCCATTGGTATACAATTATTAACAGGCTTACCACTGGTATGGGGTGTATCAATAACAGTACTGGATACTTTTTTATTGTTATACTTACAACGATTAGGTATCAGAAAAATGGA